>JBGPGJ010000377.1:0-2957 GCA_041483795.1 Sulfurifustaceae bacterium | reverse complement strand
TTTACCCAAGCGTGCGGGACTGACATCAAGACCCATTGTGGGGGTGTACACAGGGGAGGCGGGCGCATTGTGCAGTGCCTTAAACAACATGAGAACGCGCTTACTGAGGCGTGCAAAGGCCAACTCGCTTCCTCACCGCAGTAATGCGCTCGGACGTGATTGCAATGTTCAGAAAGGTGAGATTTGAGGCGTAGCTTCGTCATTCCATCAACGACGAAGACGCTATGAGCCGTTTTTCGCTATGACCGTAATTGTGAGCGATTTATAGATACCCACCTGCTTCTTTGTTAAACATAAAATCCTGGTCAGCATTCTCGATAGCCCGGCGATCCCCGAGGCGGGCACGTCGTTAAGCATGCACAATGCAGTCCTGCTCGTTCGTGTGTCAAATTTGTGCCAAAGTGAAATCGGATACGCTAGAATTTTGCGTATGTTGAGATAGGGTTGGCACAACGGCAAGCGATGCAAGTGGTTGATTGGAAATACTTGCTGTGCTTTCCCCCACGACTCAAAATCTGGTAGTGGCGACACCGTGTGGGTTCGAGTCCCACCTTCGGTACCAATTAGAGATAAAGGGGCCACACCGGCCTGACTCCGATTACTATGCTACCGGCTAGCGCGAGAGACCCGATCTCTGGGCTAACGATCGTGGGCGTCAGGTAACCATCATGATTCATTCGTTTCCCCACGTTTAACACGGAAATCAAACATGGCAAATCCCACAGCGCCGGCATCGTCCCTTCACGAAGTCGAATACATGCTGTTTTTCGTGCTAATGCAATTGACCGTCATCATCATCGCGGCGCGAGCGGCAGGCAATTTGGCGCGGCGCATGGGACAACCGCGCGTGGTCGGAGAGGTCGTCGCCGGACTTGTGTTGGGACCGTCCTTTTTCGGACATTTGTTCCCGGATATCTCCCACTATTTGTTTCAAAGCGTCCCATCGGCACCGATCAACATCATCAGCCAGATTGGACTGCTGTTGCTGATGTTCCAGATCGGAATGGATTTCGACTTCTCGCACTTGAACGAGAAGAAAAACCGCACCGCGGTGCAGACGGTATCGGTTGTCTCTATCGTGCTGCCGTTTGCCCTGGGCTTCGTCATTGGACAAATTTCCGCGCCCTATCTGGCGCCCGGTATCCGGCCCCTGTCCTATAGTCTCTTTGTCGGCACCGCGCTGTCGATTACCGCGGTACCGGTCTTGGGCCGCATCATGATGGAGTTCGATCTGACGCGCACGCGCGTCGGTGCGATCACCATCTCCGCGGCGGCGGTCAGTGACGTCGTCGGCTGGCTGCTATTGGCGGTGATCTCGGCCCTGGCGGCGGCGCAGTTCTCGGCGCAGGCGACATTCGTTCAGCTCGGCTGGTTACTGTTATACGGCGCGATATGCTGGTGGCTGGTGCGGCCTTTTCTGCGCTGGTTGATCCAGCGTTCCGACCTCAGTCACGACCGGTTACCTCCGAATCTGGTCGCGATCGCGCTGGCGCTTACTTTCATTTCCGGGATGTGCACCTACCGCATCGGCATCTTCGCGATCTTCGGCGGGTTTATGATGGGCGTGCTCATCCACGATCAACCCAAGTTCGTTGCCCTGTGGAAAAAAACCGTGGGCGATTTCGTCTTGGTATTCTTCCTGCCGATCTTCTTCACTTACACCGGTTTGCGGACCGATATTATCGGCCTGGATACGCTCGCCCTGTGGAACTGGTGCTTGATCCTTATCCTGGCGGCCACGCTCGGCAAATTCGGCGGTGGATACGTTGCGGCGCGGCTGGCCGGCCTCGATCACCATCACGCCAATACCATCGGTATCATGATGAACACGCGTGGCTTGATGGAACTGATTGTCCTGAATATCGGCTATGACCTTGGCTTCCTTCCGCAGAACGTGTTCACCATGTTGGTCATCATGGCGGTGTTCACGACCATCATCACCGCGCCGGTGCTACGTAGCGTGCTACCGAGAATCGGTCACGCCGTGCCGCGCGGAATTGACGCATGACGGGGCGATCTGTGAGACTGCTCGATAGCACATACGAAGGATAGATCGTATGCCCGGTTCTGCGGGACGATCGGGGAGACGATGTCAGGGCGCGATGCCATGCCTTCTCAAAAGACAACGATGACGTTCAAGCTGCGAGATGCAAGCGATCGGGGTACCGACGGCGCGCAGGAGACACGCGCCGCGCCGCTCGCGATAGCGCGCACCATCCTCGACGGCTTCAATTCCCACTACCGGATGTTTCGCCAGGTGTCACAGCAAGCGAAGGCGCACTTCGAGAATGGCGACTGGGGATGGATACAACATGCCGTACGCGAACGTATCGCGTTCTACGATCAGTACGTGCTCCAAGCGGTCGAGCGGCTACGCGGGGAGTACAACGTCACGCAGCTCGAGAACACGGATTGGCAGCAGATCAAGCAACGTTTCGTCGCCTTGCTCACCGACCACAAACAACCTGAATGTGCCGAGACGTTCTTCAATTCGGTGTGCTGCAAGATCCTGCATCGCGATTATTTTCGCAACGATTTTATCTTCGTGCGCCCGGGCGTGGCCACCGACCATATGGATTCGGATCCGCCTTCGTACCGCAGCTACTATCCGCGTGCCGCAGGATTGCGCCGCAGCCTGCTGCGCCTGATCGCCGACTACGACCTTGCCTGTCCGTTTGTTGACGTCGTGCGCGACGTCCGCCGCCTGATCCTCGCCGCGCGCGCCTATCTGCCGCGTCCGTTCCGACTGGAACTCGATTGCCAGATCCAGGTGCTGAACTCGCTCTTCTATCGCAACAAGGGCGCCTACATCATCGGCCGCTTGATCAACGGCAACCGCTCGTATCCGTTCGCAGCGCCGATTCTGCGCAACAGCCAAGGTCGGCTTTATATTGACACGCTGTTGTTCAATCCCGACCAGTTGGCGGTGCTGTTGAGCTTCTCACGCGCCTATTTCC
>JBGPGJ010000376.1:0-2957 GCA_041483795.1 Sulfurifustaceae bacterium | reverse complement strand
CTGCGCGCGCGTCCCGCGCACCAACACGCCGTCGTCACCGGCCGCGCCGCGCCGCCGGAGTTGATCGAACTCGCCGACACGGTCACGGAGATGCGGGTGATCAAACACGCCTTCGAAGCCGGCGTGCGTGCCCAGAAAGGCATCGAGCTGTGAGCACGTCGCGCCTCTGCCCCGCGCTCTTTATCTCGGCGCCCGCCTCGGGCCAAGGCAAGACCACGGTCACCGCCGCCCTCGCCTGCCGGCAGCGCCAACTCGGCCAGCGCGTGCGCGTGTTCAAAACCGGCCCGGACTTTCTCGACCCGATGATCCTGGAGCGGGCCTCGGGCAATCCGGTGTATCAACTCGATCTATGGATGGGCGGCGAAGATCACTGTCGCCATCTCTTATATGAAGCGGCCGGCGAGGCCGATTTAATTTTGATCGAAGGCGTGATGGGTCTGTTCGACGGCCAACCGTCTAGCGCCGACCTCGCCGCGTTGTTCAACATCCCGGTGCTTGCCGTCATTGACGCCTCGGCCATGGCCCAGACCTTCGGCGCCGTCGCCTTCGGACTCGCGCGCTTTCGCGATGACGTGCCGGTGGCCGGCGTGTTCGCCAACCGCGTCGGGAGCGAGCGCCACGCCGCCATGCTCGCGCCGAGTCTGCCGCACGGCTTGCGCGTCATGGGCTGGTTGGCGCGCGACGCCGACATCGCATTACCTGACCGGCACTTGGGTCTGGTGCAAGCGAACGAGGTGGCCGATCTCGATGCGCGTCTGGAGCGCGCGGCCGCGTCATTACAATGGACCGGCGATGCGCTGCCGGCATCGGTGGTGTTCGCGCCGCCGAATGCACCGGCCGCGCCGCGCCGTCTGCTCGAGGGCGTACGCCTTGCCGTGGCGCAAGACGCGGCGTTTTCATTTCTTTACCGCGCCAACCTCGATACGTTGCGGGCGCTCGGGGCGGAGCTTCGCTTCTTCTCGCCGCTTGCGGATGCGATGCTGCCGGAGGCCGACGGCCTGTATCTGCCGGGTGGCTATCCGGAGTTGCACCTTTCAACACTGCAAAACAATCGCCCGATGCACGAAGCTATCCGCGCCCATCATGCGCGAGGCAAATCCATCCTCGCCGAGTGCGGCGGCATGCTCTATCTGCTCGAATCGCTCACCGATACCGACGGTCGGCGCGCGGAGATGCTTGGTCTGCTGCCCGGCCATGCCGCGATGCAAACGCAACTCACCGCGATTGGGTTACAGCGCGTCGCTCTTCCCGAGGGCGAGCTGCGTGGACACACCTTCCACCATTCACGCCTGGAAACAACACTTACGCCGATCGCGCGCGGCGAGTGCCCGAATCATGGCAAGACCAGCGAGGCGGTATACCGCAGCGGGAAACTTGTCGCCTCCTACGTGCACACCTACTTTCCCTCGAATCCGGAGGCAGCCGCGCGGCTGTTTCTACAGTGATGCTCCGCGGCCCGCAGCGCATCGTCTGCCTCACGGAGGAACCGACCGAAACGCTTTACCTGCTTGGCGAACAGGACCGCATCGTCGGCATTTCCGGATTCACCGTGCGCCCGCCGCAGGCGCGCAAAGAAAAACCCAAGGTGTCCGCCTTCACCAGCGCCAAGATAGACAAGATCGTCGAACTCAAACCGGATCTCGTCATCGGCTTTTCCAATTTGCAGGCAGACATCGCCGCCGATCTGATCCGCCACGGCATCGCCGTGCATATATTCAATCACCGCACGGTCGCGGGCATTTTCGACATGATTGCGATGCTCGGCGCGATGGTCGGCGCACAGACGAAAGCGGAAAAATTGATCGCCGAACTACAGGAAGGAGTTGCCCGCATTACACAGTCGGCGGCACAGCTGCCACGCCGTCCGCGCGTGTACTTCGAGGAGTGGGACGATCCGCTGATCTCGGGCATCGGTTGGGTGTCGGAACTTGTCGAGATTGCCGGCGGACAGGATTGTTTCCCTGAACTCGCCAGGGAACAGTCCGCCAAGCAACGAATCGTCGCCGACCCTGCCGAAGTGATCCGCCGCTCGCCCGACATCATCATCGGCTCCTGGTGCGGCAAGAAAATTCAGCCGCAACAGGTCTGTGCCCGCCCCGGCTGGGACGGGATTCCGGCGGTACGTCACAGACACGTTGTCGAGATCAAATCGCCCAACATTCTTCAGCCGGGACCCGCCGCACTGACGGACGGCGTACAACAATTGCATGCCATCGTGCGACATTGGGCGCAGGCGCAGACATGACGACCGCACTCGTCGTCGTCGCCGCGCTCGTGCTGGACCGGCTGTTGGGCGAACCGAAGCGCGGTCATCCGTTAGTCGCGTTCGGGCGGCTTGCGAACACGATTGAGCGACATCTGTACGCACCGCGGAAGTTGCGTGGCGCCATGGCGGTGCTGCTTCTTGTCGCCCCGCTTTCGTTGCTCGCGATACTGACACGCTTCACGCCGCTCGGCCCGGCGCTCGACGCGTTTCTTTTGTATCTCGCCATCGGCTGGAAAAGTCTCGACGCGCATGCGCGACCGGTGCGCGATGCGTTACACGCTGACGAGTTGACCCTAGCACGTCAGCGCGTGGGCAGGATGGTGAGCCGGGATACCGCGCCGATGGAACCGGGCGACGTCTCCAGGGCGGCGGTCGAATCGGTACTGGAAAACGGCAACGACGCCATCTTCGGCGCGATCTTCTGGTTCGTCGTCGCGGGCGCACCCGGCGCGGTCGCATACCGATTGGCGAACACGCTCGATGCCATGTGGGGCTATCGCAACGAACGCTACCGGCATTTCGGCTGGGCGGCGGCGCGACTCGATGACGTGTTGAACTTCATTCCCGCCCGCCTGACCGCGTTGAGCTACGCCATCGCCGGCCGCACGCGCGTGGCGTTGCGCTGCTGGCGCGGGCAGGCGCGCGCGTGGAAAAGCCCAAACGCCGGACCGGTGATGGCCGCGGGCGCGGG
>JBGPGJ010000375.1:0-2963 GCA_041483795.1 Sulfurifustaceae bacterium | reverse complement strand
CTCCTACCCGCCAAGAAAGAAGACACCGCCGGCGCTACGCCTTGACGATTGTCGTCGCGGCCGGCCAATAATCGCGGAAAAGCGATCAATTATCGGTGGTACCTTGCTGCTCGTACCTGCGCGTGCTAAACACCTTACTATTCCAACAATGTGGAGTGGGCCATGTCCTGGATGCTATTCCCCGAGAATCCCGTGCTTTCGGCGCTGGTGCTGTTCCTCATCGCGTTGCCGTTTCTGTACGCGGCACGCACGCCGGTTCATGGCCTGTTTCGCGCGTTGGTGCGCGCGCTCGCGCAGCCGCTGCGTTTGGCGGCGCGCTGGTGCAGCAGCG
Organism: Sulfurifustaceae bacterium; assembly: GCA_041483795.1. Taxonomy (GTDB): domain Bacteria; phylum Pseudomonadota; class Gammaproteobacteria; order Acidiferrobacterales; family Sulfurifustaceae; genus JAHFQD01. The sequence continues at coordinate 2,632 of JBGPGJ010000375.1, read as the reverse complement.
CGGCACAGGCAATTCAGGATCGTAACGAGGTGGTGCTGCTGGCGCACGGGCGCGAGGAACTCACACAGGCGATCCAGCGCGAGTTCGAGCGCGTAACGGCGATCGTGCGCCGCGACCTGCAGGGCTACCCGGCGTTGCAACGACGCCTCCTCGATGAACTGACGCGCATCGAGGAAGACTACAAGAAATGCGGAGAGGTTCCGCCACCGCCGCCGGAATGGACGCAGGCGGTGGAGGTCATCGCCGGGATTAAAAGCACCGGCGACGGGTTGGTCCAGAAAATCCTCGAGGACATCAGTACTTCGATCAACGAGATCTACGAAAAAGTCGTGCAAGAATACCGCCGCTCTTACGAAGAACGGCACAAAATCCTCGAAGGCTTTCAACCCTTTTGGCGTTCGCTCGAGCAAACGCTCACGCGCGTGGGTAAGAACCTTACCGGCCTGGAGCAAAACGCCGCGCACATCGACGCACAGATTGAAAAGTACGAGCAGATACTTTCGCGCTCGGAGAAGGCCGTGCACATATTGACCTCGTCGGCGTCCAGGGAATTCGTGATCTCCGCGGTAGTGTTGGCGATTGCTATTGGCGGGGCGCTGGTTAACTTCAAGCTGATCGCGCTGCCGATGTCTACCATGGTCGGTGCCGGCGAATACATGTTTGGCGACCTCAAGGCCGCCGATATTGCCGCGCTGGTCATCATCTTAGTCGAGACAACAATGGGCCTGTTCGTAATGGAGACGCTGCGCTTCACGCACCTGTTTCCGCGTATCGGTAAGTTGCCGGACAAGATGCGCGAGCGTTTCATGTGGGTCGCTTTGACTTTCTTGTTTTTCCTGGCGTGTGTCGAAGTGGGCCTGGCCGTGATGCGTGATTGGCTCGTGCAGGCAAACGTCAATTTCCTGCGTTCGCTGAATCCGCAGGCAGCGGACGTGGCCACGGCCGCCGTGGCGCAGCAGATCGGCTGGGTGCAGCGCATGCCGATCGCGGCACAGATGATCCTCGGGTTTATCCTGCCGTTCGCACTTGCGTTCATAGCGATCCCGCTCGAGTATTTCATCAGTTCGGGCCGAGCGGTCTTCGGGGTATTACTGGTATTTGTGATCCGCGGTATCGGCTTGTTGCTGCGGATGCTGTCCAATTTAGCGCGGCACGCGGCGACGGCGTTGACCATGCTTTACGATGTTCTGATCTTTTTGCCGTTACTTATTGAGCGCGCGGTGCGATCGCGTGCTGGATCGGATAACCCGGCGATGTCGGAAGTGAAGAAACATCGCGATCGCGACGAACTGCGCAAAGCGGGGTGACAAGAGATGAAAGCGCTCGTGAAGTCTTTGGCGGTTGTTTTAGCGGTGTTGTTCGCCGCTAGCGGTTGTGGCGATTCGAAGGGCCACGCGCGAGCCGTCTACGTACTGGTGGATACGTCGGGCACCTACGCCAAAGAACTCGACAAGGCCAATTATGTCATCACTTATTTGCTCAGCAATCTGAATGCGGGGGACTCGCTGGCGGTTGCGCGCGTCAAGAGCCGCAGCTTCTCGGAAAAGGACATCCTCGCCAAGGTCACGTTCGAAAAGGACCCGCTTCAGGTCAACGCGCAGAAGCTCGCCTTCAAGCAACAGATCGCCAAGCTCGCTCAACAGATTAAGGGTGGCAGTGCCTTCACCGATATCACCGGCGGTATTCTGCAGGGGTCCGAGTTTCTGAATGAAACCGGCGCGGCGCGCAAGACCATCGTCATCTTCTCCGACATGCAGGAAGAGCTCGACAAGCAGGTCAAGCGCGACTTGCCGCTCAATCTCAAGGGCATTCGTATTATCGCCCTCAACGTCACCAAGCTCGAAACCGACAACATCGACCCGCAGCGCTACATGAATCGGCTCCAGTGGTGGGAGAAGCGCGTGCGCGATGCCGGCGCGACGGAGTGGCGCATGGTCAATGACCTCGAACACCTGGAACGCGTGTTCGGCGGCTAGGGAATATTGGGGAGCGCTGGTTAATTTGAATTTCTGACGCAGAGACGGTCGCTCCTGCGCGTCCTGCGCCCGCGACATTCGTACATCCCTGTACAGCACGGAGGCGCAGAGGCGAAGCGGGGTGGTCGCCGATGCACTTAACGTGCATCGGCGCCGCTGAGCGCCCGCATACGGAAGTGCGGGCTGTGGTGACTCGAAGCCGGGTATGCGACGCCAAGGATGGCTTGTTGTCTCTGCGCCTCTGCCTTGAAAGCTGTTTAATCAGACATTCTCTAACCGGCCCGGCTCGTTCGAAGTCAGTCCCTCATTGGCGTTTCGAAAGACAGCGGTTGTGGCGAATGCGACAACCCTTGCTTATTTCTTAGCTGGCGTATGCCGTGGTCCAGCCCCTCCAGGGTGAGGGGAAACATGCGGTAGCCCATCATCTTTTGAATCATTTGCACTGAGGTCGTGTGTTCCCAACGCAATTGGGGTTCGGGATTAAACCACACGGTTGACGGATAGGCATCCAAGAGCCGCCGTAACCAGGTGACCCCGGCTTCATCGTTCCAGCGGTCCACGCTGCCGCCGGCGTAAAAGATTTCGTACGGATTCATGGTCGCATCGCCGACTATCACGAGCTTATAGTCGTGGCCGTAGGTGCGCACGATCTGCGG
>JBGPGJ010000374.1:0-2967 GCA_041483795.1 Sulfurifustaceae bacterium | reverse complement strand
GTGGGTGTCGCGGACGCCGAGTATGGCCAGGAGATCGTGGCCTGTGTCGTGCTTAAACCCGGCCAACTCTGCACCGCCGAGGAACTCGTCGAATTTTGCCGACGCGAACTCGGCGCGTATAAAACACCGAAGCGCATCAAGTTCATCGATGCGATTCCCAAAGGACCGTCGGGCAAGGTGCAGCGTTTGAAACTGACGTCCCATTTTTCCATGTAGGAGATTTTCATGAGTGGCAATCCGAAGGCGCAGGCATCATCTGAAGCGGGGCGTGAGTCGCGGCCGGCTCCCAGCGGCAAGCTACGCATGACGCCGAGTGAGGCGCTGGTTGAAACGCTCGCGGCCCACGGCGTGACCAACGCATTCGGCATCGTCGGTTCGGCATTCATGGACGCGCTCGACATTTTTCCGGCGGCCGGCATCCGATTTATTTCGGTCGCGCACGAACAGAACGCGGCGCATATGGCCGACGGTTACGCGCGCGTGACAAATCGACATGGTGTTTGTATCGCGCAGAATGGTCCCGGCATCACCAACTTTGTCACCGGCATCGCGGCCGCGTATTGGGCGCATTCGCCGGTGGTCATGATCACGCCCGAAACCGGCAGTCTCGGCGTGGGACTCGGCGGGTTTCAAGAAGCGAATCAAATGCCGATTTTTTCCACGATTACCAAGTACCAGGTGCACGTGAATGCGCCGAGCCGCATGGCGGAGCTCACGCATCGCGCCTTCACGATCGCGCTGCAGGAGCGCGGACCGGTGCAGATCAACGTGCCGCGCGATTATTTCTACGCGGAAATCGAGACCGAAATCCGGCCGCCGCAGACAATAGAACGTTCCGCCGGCGGATCGCAATCGCTCGATGCGGCGGCGCGACTGCTGGCGGACTCTAAGTTTCCGGTAATCATGGCCGGCGGCGGCGTCATCATGGCGGATGGCGTCTCCGAGACTCGGGCGCTGGCCGAATACCTGAGCGCGCCGGTCGTGACGACGTATCTCCATAACGATGCATTCCCTGCGAGCCACGAGCTCGCCTGCGGGCCGCTGGGCTACCAGGGTTCGAGGGCGGCGATGAAGCTGATCGCCAAGGCGGACGTGGTGTTGGCGCTCGGCACGCGTTTAGGCCCGTTCGGTACTTTGCCGCAACACGGTCTCGATTATTGGCCGCAGCTGGCGAAGATCATCCAGGTAGACGCCGACAGCCGCATGATCGGACTGGTGAAGAAAGTGGAACTTGGAATTTGCGGCGACGCCAGAGCGGCTGCCGGTGAGTTGCTGCGGCGTTTGCAGGCGCTTAAAGGCGCGCCGAAACGCAACCACGCGCGCGTCGGGGAAATCTGCAAGGAAAAAGACGCGTGGGCCAAGGAACTCGCCGAGTGGCCGTCTCCCAACGAACCGGGCCGCATCGGCCCGCGTCAGGCGCTTGCGGCGCTGGCGCGGGCGCTGCCCAAGAACGCGATGGTGTCGACCGACATCGGAAATGTCTGTTCCGTGGCCAACAGTTACCTGCACTTCGAGGAACCGCGCAGCTTTTTCGCGGCAATGAGCTTCGGCAACTGCGGCTACGCCTTTCCCACCATCATGGGCGCCAAGGTGGCATGCCCCGAGCGGCCGGCGATTGCTTACGTGGGCGACGGGGCGTGGGGCATGAGCTTGGCCGAAGTCATGACCTGCGTGCGCGAGCAGATCCCAGCGATCGCGGTGGTGTTCAATAACGGCCAATGGGGCGCCGAGAAGAAAAACCAAATCGACTACTACGGGAATCGTTTCGTCGGCACCAATCTGACCAACCCCGATTTCGCGGAGGTGGCGAAGGCTATGGGCGCCGACGGGGTATTGGTCGAACACGTCGACCAAATCGGTGACGCCTTGCGCACCGCTGTGAAGTCCGACAAATGCACGGTGATCAATGTCCAGCTTACGCGCGAGTTAGGCGAGCCGTTCCGGCGCGATGCGCTCAAGCAACCGGTGCGGCATCTCGACAAGTACAAGTCCTACGTCTAACCACAACCGAGGTGCGTCATGAAAAGCAAGACCAAACGCAGTCGCTGTTGGATGCCGCTGGCATGTGCCCTGGCGACCCTGTTCGTCGGGTCTGCCGCGCTCGCCCAGGATCGTTATCCGAGCCGTCCGGTCGAGACCATCGTGCCCTGGGGTCCCGGGGGCGGCGCCGATCAGCTCGCCCGGATGACCGCCAAGATCGTCGAGCCGATACTCAAGACCTCGGTCCCGGTGGTCAACGTGCCGGGCGCCACCGGCGGAACCGGGATGGTCAAGCTCCTCGCCGGCCCGGCCGACGGCTACTCCATGGCCGTGTACATCGCCGACTCGAACGCACTGCTCGCCGGGCCGTCGCCGCGCTGGTCGCTGAAGGACATCGAGCCGCTCGCGATCATGATCCAGGCGCCTTCGTTCCTGTTCGTGGCCGAGAACAGCCCCTTTAAGAACTGGGCGGATTTCGCCAAGGCGGCGAAGGACAAGCCGAACACGCTCAAGGTCGCCACACTCGGCTTCGGGAGCGTAGATGACATGACACTCACGTTTCTCGCGTCCAAAGGCATCAAGGTCATTCAGGTGCCGTACTCGAATCCGAGCGAACGCTACGTCTCGGTGATCGGCGGACATGTCGACGCCCTGTACGAACAGGCCGGGGACACGCGGCAATTCATCACCAGCAAGCAGATTCGCCCGATCATCGTTTTCGGCAAGGAACGCTATCCGGCCTTCTCGGACGTGCCGTGTTCCTACGAGCTCGGCTATCACATCTCGCTGCCGCAGTTCCGTTCCCTGGTCATCAAGGCGGAAACGCCGGCCGGCCACGTCAAGGTTCTGGCCGACGCGTTGGCCAAGGCAGCGAGCACTCCGGAATACAAGCAGTTCCTTAGCGACCAGTACGCGATTCCGGACAGCTTCGTGGGGGTGGACGAGGCCGGTGCCTTCCTGAAGCAGCAGCTCGAGGACATGAAGGCC
>JBGPGJ010000373.1:0-2969 GCA_041483795.1 Sulfurifustaceae bacterium | reverse complement strand
CCTCACGCCTCACTCCTGACGCCTTACCGTTCTTATGGCCGACCCGCATTCACAGAAAATCCTCATCCTCGATTTTGGCGCTCAGTACACGCAGCTCATCGCGCGGCGCGTGCGCGAGGCCGGTGTGTACTGCGAGATTCATCCCTTTGACATGCCAGCAGAAACGATCCGCGCCTTCGCACCGCGCGGAATCATTCTTTCCGGCGGACCGGAGTCGGTGACGCTCGATGAGACGCCGCGGGCGCCGCAGACCGTCTTTGAGCTGAAGGTTCCGGTTCTGGGTATCTGTTACGGCCAACAGACGATGGCCGCGCAACTCGGCGGAAAGGTGGAAAGCTCGAACAAACGCGAGTTCGGTTACGCGCGCGTATGTATGCACGGACATTCGAAACTATTTAAAGGTATCCGAGACGAGGCCGAAAGCTCGGGCGCGGAGTATCTGCATGTATGGATGAGTCACGGCGATCGCGTTACTCAACTGCCGCCGGGTTTCAAGATCATCGCGGCGAGCGCGAACGCGCCGTTTGCCGGCATCGCCGACGAAGCGCGCCGTTTCTACGGGATACAGTTCCATCCCGAAGTGACGCATACCACCCAGGGTGCGGCAATTCTGCAACGGTTCGTGCACGACATCTGCGGTTGCGCTTCGTTATGGACGCCGGGAAACATCGTCGAGAGCATGATCGCCTCGGTGCGCGCACAGGTCGGTAAAGACGAGGTCGTGCTCGGTCTCTCGGGCGGCGTGGACTCGTCCGTCGTCGCGGCGCTGCTGCAGCGCGCGATCGGCGAACGACTTTCATGTATCTTCGTAGACAACGGCTTGTTGCGGCTGAACGAAGGCGACCAGGTGATGGCGACCTTCGCCGAACACATGGGCGTTAAGATAAGACGCGTGCAGGCCGAGCAACGGTTTCTTTCCGCGCTCAAGGGTGTGGCCGATCCGGAGGAGAAACGCAAAATTATTGGGCGCGTTTTCATCGAAGTATTCGAGGACGAAGCGCGCAAGATCGAGAACGCCAAGTGGCTGGCGCAGGGAACGATTTACCCGGACGTGATCGAATCAGCCGCGGCGCGTACTAAAAAAGCACACGTTATCAAGTCGCACCACAACGTCGGTGGTTTGCCCGAGCGCATGCATCTGAAACTGCTCGAGCCGTTGCGCGAATTGTTCAAGGATGAGGTGCGGCGTATCGGCGAGGAACTCGGGTTGCCGCGACAGATGATCCAGCGCCATCCGTTTCCCGGTCCAGGTCTCGGTGTGCGCATTCTGGGCGAAGTGAAAAAGGAGTACGCCGAGCTGTTGCGCAAGGCCGATGCGATCTACTTGGAAGAGCTTTATCGGCACGATTTATACGATAAGCTGAGTCAGGCGTTCGCTGTATTCCTGCCGGTGAAGTCTGTTGCCGTGCTTGGCGATGCACGTGCCTACGACTACGTGATCGCGCTACGTGCCGTTGAGACCGTGGATTTCATGACCGCCGATTGGGCGCATCTCCCCTACGAGGTGCTCGGCCGCATCTCGAATCGCATCATCAATGAAGTGCCGGGCATTTCACGCGTGGTGTACGATATTTCCGGCAAACCGCCGGCGACCATCGAGTGGGAGTGACTGCGTAAGGTGTGAAGAGTAAGGCGTGAGGAGTGAGGTGTAGAATCAGACCCATGTCCGACCCCTCACGCCTAACCCCTTACGCCTCGCTCGACGTGCAGTATATGCATCGTGCACTGGCGCTGGCGCGCCACGCGGAGCAAGCGGGCGAGGTACCCGTCGGTGCAGTGGTGATCCTCGATGGCGAGGTGATCGGCGAAGGTTGGAATCAGCCGATTCGTTCCAACGATCCGTCGGCGCACGCGGAGATGATTGCCTTGCGATCCGCAGCGGCGCGGTTGCGCAATTATCGTCTCCCTGGAGCGACGTTGTATGTGACGCTCGAGCCGTGTGCGATGTGTGCCGGTGCGATTGTGCAGGCGCGTGTGGCGCGTGTAGTCTACGGCGCCGCCGATCCCAAGGCCGGTGCCGCCGGCAGCGTGTTCAATCTGCTTGCATCGGAACGATTGAATCACCGTACTCAGATAACGAGCGGAGTGCTGGGCGAGGAGTGCGGGGAGGCGTTGCGGCGTTTCTTCCAAGCCCGGCGGCAAGTAGCCGGTGAGGAGTAAAGCGTAAAGTGTGAGGGGCATCAAACTCACTCCTTACCCCTCACGCCTTACTCCTCACAAGTTAGATGGCGGGAATCTTCAATTTGAGCGCTTCGGTCCTGGATTTGGCGCGCTGCTCTTCGTCGAGTTTCACCAGCACATCGTAATAGGTCCGCACGCGATTGACGAATAGCACGGGCTCGGTCCCGCGCGCAAATCCGTAGCGCGCGCGATGATACCAGCGCGGTTGTTCCAGCAGCGGCAGACGCGCCGCGACGTCGTTCCATTTGTTCGGATCGCCCCCTTGGCGCTGTGTGAGGATACGCGCGTCTTCCAGGTGGCTGATGCCGACGTTGTACGCCGCGAGCGCGAACCAGGTGCGATCCGGGGCCGGGATATAGCCGAGGCGGTCGTAGAGGTCGCGTAAGTAACGCGCGCCGCCCAGGACGCTCTGCGCGGGGTCGAGTAGGTTGGTCACACCCAGTTGCTTGGCCGTGTCTTCGGTCAACATCATCATGCCGCGCACGCCCGTCGGCGAAATCGCTTTGGGGTCCCAATACGACTCTTGATACGCCAGCGCCGCCAGCAGCCGCCAATCCAGATTGACCTGACGTGCGGCCAGTTCAAACAGGTTTTGGTACGACGGCAAACGATTGGTCACGCGCGCGTGATACACGGTGAGGTTGACAAAATTAGAACGGCTCGCCGGGCCGTAGTAGCGATCGAGCAGACGCGCGAACTCGCCCGCCGCACGATAGCGTTCGAGAAATCCCACCGCGGCGTTGTACAGGCTTCGATCCTCCGACATCGGAAATGCCCACACCAACGCT
>JBGPGJ010000372.1:0-2970 GCA_041483795.1 Sulfurifustaceae bacterium | reverse complement strand
GTCGTCTTGGGCGTAGGTCATCGATTCGCGCAACATGCGCTCGATCTCGACGTCGGTAAGCCCGTAGGACGGTTTCACGACCACGTGGCTTTCAACGTCCGTCGTCAGTTCGCGCGCCGAAACCGCCAGTAACCCATCGGCGTCCACTTGAAAGCTCACGCGAATACGCGCCCCGCCGGCCGGCTTCGGCGGAATGCCGCGTAATTCAAATCGGGCGAGCGAACGACAATCCGAGACCAGTTCGCGCTCGCCCTGCACGACGTGAAGCAGCAGCGCCGTCTGTCCGTCCTTAAACGTCGTGAACTCCTGCGCGCGCGCGGCCGGAATCGTCGTGTTGCGTGGGAGGATTTTCTCCACCATATCGCCCATGATCTCCAATCCGAGCGACAACGGAATCACATCGAGCAGAAGCAGATCGTCGCCCGGGCGGTTACCGATCAGGGCATCGGCCTGCAGCGCTGCGCCTATCGCCACGACCCTGTCGGGGTCGATATCGGCGAGCGGTTCGCGACCGAAAAATCGACGAACCTTTTCGCGCACGCGCGGCGCGCGCGTCGCACCGCCGACGAGCACCACACCCTGCACCTCGCTCGCGTCCAGCCCCGCGTCGCGCAACGCGCGACGGCATGGCGGTAGCGTCTTCTCGATAAGCGGGTCCACAAGCTCATGCAACTGCTCGCGCGTCAGGATGCCGTACCAAGCGCTGCCGTCGTCGCGTCCGATCGCAAGCCGCGTCTGCGATTCGACGGTAAGCGCCTCTTTCGCCATACGCGCATCGCGCAACAAGCGACGCAGTTGACGATGTCCGGCATCGTCGCGGATGCCGGCCTGGTGCATGATCCACTCGGCGATGGCATGGTCCATGTCGTCGCCTCCCAGCGCGGAGTTTCCGGCGGTGGCCATCACCTCGAACACGCCGCGATTCAATCGAAGGATCGAGACGTCAAAAGTACCCCCGCCGAGATCGAATACGACGTACACACCTTCCGGACTCCGGTCGAGACCGTAGGCGACCGCGGCGGCGGTAGGCTCGTTGAGAAGACGCAACACGTTGAAGCCGACAAGGCGAGCGGCATCCTTCGTTGCCTGGCGCTGTGCCTCGTCGAAATAGGCCGGCACCGTAATGACAGCATCGGTCACGTCGGCGCCGAGCGACTGCTCGGCGCGACGCTTCAGCGCCTTCAGTATCTGCGCCGAAACCTCAACCGGGCTGTGTTCACCGGCTACGGTTCGAATACGCGGCATTTTCGATTCGCCCGGAACGAGATCGTATGGCAATGCCTTGCCCAGTCGGCGTACGTCTTCTATGCCGCGTCCCATCAGCCGCTTCACCGAGGCGATAGTGTTGAGCGGATCCTCGTGCGCAACGGCGAGGGCTTCGTCACCGACGACAATTGCACCCTGCGCGCAATAGCGTACGACCGATGGCAGCAAGTGCCGACCGTGTACGTCCGGCAAGGTGTCGGCCACACCGTTTCGCACCACAGCGATGAGCGAGTTGGTAGTGCCGAGGTCTATGCCGATGGCGTGACGCCGTGCGTGCGGCTTGGGCGATTGGCCCGGTTCACTGATTTGTAACAATGCCATGGTGAAGGCTACGCGGATTCTTCTTGCAGATCGGCGATCTGATGCCGGAGCTTATCGAGAAACTGCATCTCCTGCACCGTGCGCAGCGCCTGTTCCGGCTGCCAGGTCGCTGGCGCCAGCTGCGTGCGCAGCATCCACTCTCTGTCTTGCAGCGACTGACGAACGTCCGATGCCAACCCATCGAGCCCCTTGCGATCGCCGCGCATATCGTCCAGGCGCTCGCGCAATTCCATCTGTTGCATCAGGAACGCGGGAGCCACCGCAGCCACGGTGCCGGACGGCAAGGTCGCTTGTTTCAGCGCCAGCAGATAAGCGGCGCGGGAGATCGGCTCCTTGAGGGTACGAAACGCTTCGTTCAGGAGCGCCGCCATCTGCGTTGCGAGACGCCGCTCGGAAGCCGAACCGCTCGCGAAACGATCCGGATGCGATTCACGCGCAAGCTCTCGGTAGCGCACCGACAAATTACCTACGTCCAGTTCGAACGCAACCGGTAAACCGAAAAGCTCGAAGTAATTCTTATCCGCCGCCGGCGGCATAACGCGGGTTAAACGTTGAAGCTTTCGCCGCAGCCGCAGGAATCCTTCACGTTGGGGTTGTTGAACTTGAAGCCTTCATTCAGCCCTTCGCGGGTGTAATCGAGTTCGGTTCCGTCGAGGTAGGTCAGGCTCTTCGGGTCGACAATTACCTTCACTCCGTTGGTTTCGTAGACCAAGTCTTGCGATTCGATCTTATCGGCGTACTCGATCACATAAGCCATGCCGGAACAACCCGAGGTGCGCACGCCAACACGCAGGCCCTCGCCCTTGCCACGCTTCACGAGGAAGTTGCGAACGCGTTCCGCCGCTGCGGGTGTGAGTGAAATGGACATTACTGCTCTACTCCATTGGTTCTCGTAGTTCTCATAATTCTAGTTTAGTTCTCAGGCCGCGTCTTTCCTGCGCCGCGGCGCCTTGGCTTGGTAATCGGCGATAGCCGCGCGAATCGCATCTTCCGCGAGCACGGAACAGTGAATCTTCACCGGCGGCAACGCGAGCTCGTCGACGATCTGCGTATTCTTGATCGTCGATGCCTGCTCGAGCGTCTTGCCCTTGACCCATTCGGTCAGAAGCGAGCTTGAGGCGATGGCGCTGCCGCAGCCGTAGGTCTTGAACTTGGCGTCTTCGATCACGCCGTGTTCGTTGACCCTGATCTGAAGCTTCATCACATCGCCGCAGGCAGGCGCGCCGACCATGCCGGTACCGACTTCCGGATCGTCCTTGTCGAACGAACCTACGTTGCGCGGGTTCTCGTAGTGATCCAAAACCTTTTCGCTATATGACATATTTTTCCTCCGGCGCAATCATTTAAATAAACCTACCGTCAATGGGCCGCCCACTGCACGGT
>JBGPGJ010000371.1:0-2971 GCA_041483795.1 Sulfurifustaceae bacterium | reverse complement strand
CGGCCTTATGCGCCGCGGCCCCATTTATCGAAACGATGCCGGAACCGTCCTGCGCGCGGATGGCATAGGTGGAGAAACGCTCGCCGTTGCGCAGATTGTAGACCTCGACGCGCTCATACTCGTGAATGTCGGCAACGTCGAGCAATCGGCCGTCAATGGCGATCGAACCCTCATAGTCGAGCTCCGAGTGCGTGACACACACCCGATGCAATTTGGCCCGCAGCATCAAACGACGCATTCTAATACCCTTACATTAGATGCCTGATTATCCACTTTTGCTATGCAGGATTCAAACCAGTTCGACGTGAATCGCCAAGAATCCTTAACAGAAGAATATGGTCTTACACCGCTGTTTTCAAGAATTCAGGAAATATTCACTTCGATATTGTCTATTAGGCGCGTGCGTCCCAACCAAGCGGCGGCCAGGATGGCGAGCCGCCGATCCTCGCGGCTCGGCGACTGGAGGTCCTGCTGGCGCACGATGCTGACAAATTCGGGACGGAAACCCATGCGTTGCAGTCGCGCCATGGTGGCCGCCTCGACCTCCCAGGGAACATCCTGGGTCCGCAGAATCTCGTCGCGCAGATCGCATAGCACTGAGTATAGCCGCGGCGCTAAATTACGCTCCTCCGGCCGCAAGTACTTGTTGCGCGTACTCATGGCGAGACCGTCGGCCTCGCGTACCGTGTCCACGCCGACAACCTTGATTGGCATGCCGAGGTCGGACACCATGAGCCGAATCAACATGAGTTGCTGGTAATCTTTCTTGCCGAAGACGGCGGCGTCCGGCTGCACCAGGTTGAATAACCGATTAACCACCGTGGTAACGCCGCGGAAGTGGCCTGGGCGAAACGCGCCGCAAAGAATGTCACTCAGCTGCGGCACTTCCACGAAGGTCTGCGCCGCCACGCCACGCGGATAAATCTCGGTATCCGTCGGCATGAAAACCATGTCCGTCCCCGCGCCGGCGAGCGCGCGTTTGTCGTCTTCCGGCGTGCGCGGGTAGGACGCAAGATCTTCCTTCGGCCCGAATTGCATCGGATTGACGTAGACGCTGGCGATCACAAAGTCGGCATTTTCATGCGCGACCTCGACGAGCTTTAGATGCCCCGCGTGCAAACTGCCCATCGTCGGCACGAAACCGATGCGCTTGCCCGCGCGGCGCGCGCTCGCGACCTCACGGCGCAGATCGGAGATGGTGGAAATGACGATCATTAAGAATTTCTACCGCAAAGGCGAAGCGGGGTTGTCGCCGATACACTTAACGTGTATCGGCGCCGCTGAGCGCCCGCACATGGAGTGCGGGCTGTGGTGAATCGAAGCCGCTGATGCGACGCCAGGGAAGGCATGTCAATATCGCGTCTTCGCGACGAGAACTAGTAGCAATGCTCGGGGCCGGGAAAAGTTTTCGACTTGACCGCACCGATATAGGCCTTGATGGCGGCTTCGATCGAATCGGCGCCATTCATGAAATTCTTCGAAAACTTCGGGCTCGGGTGGGGATAAAGCCCGAGCATATCCTGAAGCACCAGAATCTGCGCATCGGTGTCGGGACCGGCGCCGATACCGATCGTGGGGATCGAAAGTTCCTCGGTCACTTGCTTCGCGAGCGCCGCCGGTACCGCTTCGAGCACGAGCAGGCTGGCACCCGCCCGTTCGATCAGTTTCGCGTCGTGCCGTAACCGCTCCGCGGCATCGGTCGTTTTGCCCTGCACGCGGTAGCCGCCCAACTGATGCACCGATTGCGGCGTCAGGCCCAAGTGTCCACACACGGGAATACCGCGCTCGACCAGAAAACGCACCGTCTCCGCCATCGGCTCGCCGCCTTCGAGCTTCGCCACGTGACCGCCGGCTTGCATCAAGCGCCCGGCGTTGATAAGCGCCTGTTCGCGGTTTTGTTGATAACTCAAGAACGGCAGGTCCGCGACCACGAGCGCGCGCTGCACACCGCGCGCGACACACTGCGTGTGATAAATCATATCTTCCATCGTCACCGGCAGCGTCGAACTATGCCCTTGCATCACCATGCCGAGCGAATCGCCGATCATGATGAGGTCCATGCCGGCGCGATCGAGCAGCGCGGCGAAGCTGAAGTCGTAGGCCGTGAGGCAGGCGATTTTCTCGCCAGCGCGCTTCATTTCCTTCAACGTCGTTACCGTAACCGGTTTCATGCGGCCACCAGTGGATTGAAAAAATGCCGGCCGCTACGCGTGCGGCTGATGAAATCGAGCAGCATCTGGAAATCGGAATCCGATTCCACAAAGTTGATTTCGGCGGCGTTCACCATAAGCAACGGTGAGGCCGTGTAATGATAGAAGAACTGGGTGTAGGCATCCGCGATAGTATTCAGATAATCGCGCTCGATCAAGCGCTCGTAGGCCGCGCCGCGCCGGCGCACGCGTTCAAACAGCACATCCACCGGCGCTTGCAGGTAGATCACCAGCTCCGGCGACGGAGAATCGAACTTCATCTGGCCATACACCTGCTCGTAGAGCCGTAATTCATCGTCATCGAGGTTTGCGCGCGCGAACAGCGCGTCCTTGTCGAGCAAAAAATCGGCGACAAAGCCGGCGCTGAACATGTCGCGCTGCTTGAGTTCCTGGATCTGACGCACGCGCTGGAACAGAAAGAAAAGCTGCGCCGGCAACGCATATTGCTTGCGCGAGTGATAAAAACGTTCCAGAAACGGGTTCTCGTCCGGCCGCTCGAGCAGCGGACACGACTCGAACGCCTGCGCCAAGCGCCTGGCAAGGCTGGTCTTGCCGACGCCGATCGGCCCCTCGACAACAATATAAGTCGGATGCCCGCTATTCATTGAACGTGCATATTAGCAATTTTCTAACCGCTCTACCCGCTGGCCGGCACAGCGGCGAAGCAACGCCGTCACCGGCCCGCGGCCGGGGATGTCGAGGTTGGGTGCGATTTCCGCGATCGGTGCGAGCACGAAGGCGCGCTCGTGCATGCGCGGATG
>JBGPGJ010000370.1:0-2984 GCA_041483795.1 Sulfurifustaceae bacterium | reverse complement strand
GATTTTCAGTCGCGCCAACAGCGCGCGCCGGTAGGGGGACGAGGAAGCGAGGATTATTTTCACGTTCCGGGTTTCACAGACGGAGAGGTCGAAAAACCTATATTTTGACACAGGTTAGCAGCGAATATATGATGCGCGCCCTACGTTGGGCAGTTTGCCGGCAACGGTAGATCTGGTCCTGTTGGCCGAGAAGAACGCCCGGTTGATAGGTCGGGTGGCGGTTCGAGGAATGGCGCGTCTGCGCGCGTTGCTCGAGGACGATTCGGTGGAGGTCGAGGTGGACCTCGCGTTTGAGTTGGCTGAACGCTCAAACCTACGGCGGATGCTCGGGCGCCTTGCGGTATCGGTAAACACGACCTGTCAGCGCTGTCTCGAGCCAATGAGTATCAAGCTCATGGCTGAGCCGGACGTAATCCTGCTGCGCCAGGGCGAACTGGAAAGCAGTCTTCTGTCTGGGGCTGATACGCTAACGTTCGGACAGACTCCGGTAGTGCTCGCCGAGTTGGTTGAGGGCGAGTTGCTGCTGGCAATGCCGATGGTGCCAATGCACCCGCTCGACGAATGCCCGGCGCGGCGTTATGTGGCAGGCGGGGTTAAGGGGGCTGCGACGGAAAATCCGTTTGTGGAGCTGGCCCGGCCGAAGCGCGACCGAAATTGATTAGAGTTTCAGACGAATCTGACGAGGAAACATCATGGCGGTTCAGAAAAGCCGAGTGACCCCTTCCAAGCGCGGGATGCGGCGTTCGCACGATGCAATCAACAAACCCACGCTCTCGATTGACAAGGCCAGTGGCGAGACCCATCGCCGGCACCACATCTCGGCCGACGGTTACTATCGCGGCCGCAAGGTGCTCGACACCAAGCCCGAGTAACATCGGGACTTCCCAGTCAACGGACTACCGACTTTGATCACGGTTGCCCTCGACGCCATGGGGGGTGATTACGGGGTCGCCGTCACCATCCCCGCGGCGCTTTCCACATTACGTGATGAGCCGGATCTGCGGCTGATCGTGGTTGGGCTACGCGAGCCGATCCTGGAGGAATTGAAGCGCCAGCGCGCGATCGAATCCGAACGTCTGCTCATCCATCACGCCTCCGAAGTAGTTGGGATGGATGAGCCGCCGGCACAGGCGCTGCGTAACAAGAAAGATTCCTCCATGCGTGTGGCGATCAACCTCATCAAGGAAGGTGCCGCGCAAGCGGCCGTCTCAGCCGGCAATACGGGCGCGCTCATGGCGACCGCACGTTTCGTTTTAAAGACACTTCCCGGTATCGATCGTCCGGCAATTTGCACCGCATTACCCACCGTACACGGCCACGTGCACATGCTCGATCTCGGCGCTAACGTGGATTGCACGCCAGAACAGCTGGTGCAATTCGCCGTCATGGGCGCCATCCGCGTGAGCGGAGTCGAAGGAAAACCTAACCCGCGTGTGGGACTGCTCAATATCGGTGAGGAAGACATCAAAGGCAACGAAATGGTGAAGCAGGCGCACGAACTGTTACGCGCGAGCTCGTTGAACTACTGCGGCTATGTCGAGGGCGATGAAATCTACCTCGGTGACATGGATGTGATCGTCTGCGATGGGTTTGTCGGCAATGTTGCACTCAAAGCGAGCGAAGGAATAGTAAAAATGGTCGCGCAGTTCCTGCGCCAGGAATTCAAGCGCAATGCGCTCACGCGTCTAGCGGCGCTGGTGGCATTGCCGGTACTGCACGCATTCCGCCAGCGCATGGATCCGCGGCGCTACAACGGCGCCAGTCTGCTGGGCCTGACCGGCACGGTCATCAAGAGCCACGGCGGCGCCGATGTATTCGCCATGCGCCATGCTATTCTGGAGGCCTGCACCGAGGTGGGCAAGCAAGTTCCACAACACATCGGCCGGGCGCTTGCGACAATGACGGAGCGGAAAGAACCAACGTGATTTACTCGCGCATCCTGGGTACCGGCAGCTACCTGCCGGAAAAGGTGCTTACCAACCGCGATCTCGAGAAGATGGTGGATACGTCGGATGCGTGGATCGTGGAACGGACCGGCATCCGCGAACGCCATATCGCAGCCGAGGACGAAACCACCGGCAGCATGGGCGAACAAGCCGCGCGCCGCGCACTCGAGGCCGCCGGCCTGAAACCGGGCGACATTGACCTTATTATTTTCGCCACCACCACAGCCGATCAAATTTTCCCCAGCACTGCCTGCCTGTTGCAGAAGCGCCTGGCAATTCACGGTTGCCCGGCTTTCGACGTACAGGCGGTGTGCACCGGTTTTATCTACGCGCTTTCGATCGCGGACAAATTCATTCGCACCGGCACGTCGAAGTGCGCGCTCGTCGTCGGATCCGAAACGTTTTCACGCATCGTTGACTGGACCGATCGCGCTACCTGCGTGCTATTCGCCGACGGCGCGGGGGCGGTAGTGGTAGGAGCCGCCAGACAGCCCGGTATCATCTCTTCGCATTTGCACGCGGATGGGAAATACAAAGAACTGCTCGAGGTACCGGCTGGGGTCTCAAAGGGTTATGACAAAGTCATCAAGGGTCAGGCATACACGCACATGGCGGGCAACGGGGTGTTCAAGGTGGCGGTCACGACACTCGGGCGCATCGTGGACGAGACGCTTGCAGCGAACCACATGAAGAAGTCGGACGTTGACTGGCTCGTGCCGCATCAGGCCAACCACCGCATTATCGCCGCGACGGCAAAAAAGCTCGGCATTTCCATGGACCGCGTGGTAATGACCGTGGACCGCCACGGTAATACGTCGGCGGCCTCGATCCCGCTTGCGCTCGACGAAGCCGTGCGCGACGGGCGTATCCAACGCGGCCAGACCGTGCTGATGGAGGCATTCGGCGGCGGCTTCACCTGGGGTTCGGTCCTGCTCAAATACTAAGTCTCACCGCAAAGACGCAAAGGACGCAAAACTCACATGCCTTCCCTAGCGTCGCAGCGGTGGCTTCGATGCACCACGGCCCGCACCTCCCTGT
>JBGPGJ010000369.1:0-2988 GCA_041483795.1 Sulfurifustaceae bacterium | reverse complement strand
TGCGCGACGAGTCGGACAAATCCGGTATGCGCATGGTGATCGAATTGAAGCGCGGTGCGGTTACCGAGGTAGTGCTCAACAATCTCTACGAGCACACCGCGATGCAGGGCACGTTCGGCGTCAACATGGTGGCGCTGGTCAACGGCCAGCCGCGGTTGCTCAATCTTAAGGAACTAGTCGAAGCATTCCTGCGCCACCGGCGCGAAGTGGTTACGCGCCGCAGTCTGTACGACTTGCACAAGTCCCGCGAACGCGCCCACGTGCTCGAGGGGCTCGCGGTTGCGCTCGAGAACATTGACGAGATGGTGACGCTCATCAAGACCGCCAAGGATCCGGACGAAGCCAAGCGCAAGATGCTGGCGCAACCGTGGCCGACGACGTTTGTCGCGAAGATGCTCGCGGCGGCTTCCGAGCCCGGCATTTCGAGACCCGAAGGGCTTGACCAGATATTGGGGCTTACCGACAAGGGATACCGTCTCTCCGAGGCGCAGGCGCAAGCCATCCTCGAGTTGCGGCTGCATCGTCTAACGGGCCTGGAGCAGGAGAAGCTATTCAAGGAGTACGAGGAGCTGCTCGCAACGATCGCGGACCTGCTTGATATCTTGCGCAATCCGGAGCGCCTGATGCGTGTGATTCGCGATGAACTGATCGCCATCCGCGAACAATACGCCGATAAGCGCCGCACCGAGATTGCCGCTGAGCGCATCAACCTCAAAATGGAAGACCTGATCGCGCAGGAAGACGTCGTGGTGACGCTCTCGCACGCGGGCTACATTAAGGCCCAGACGCTTTCGACATATCGCGCGCAACGCCGCGGCGGGCGCGGCAAGACAGCGACAAAGATGAAGGAAGAAGACTTTGTCGAGAAGTTGCTGATCGCGAATACCCACTCGACGATTCTCTGCTTCAGCAGTTTCGGCAAGGTCTACTGGCTCAAGGTTTATGAGATTCCTCAGGCCGGACGTGAAGCGCGCGGCAAACCGATCGTGAATTTGCTGTCCCTCAAAGACGGTGAGAAGATCAACGCCATCCTGCCGGTGCGGAGTTTCGAGCAGGGCGGATACGTCTTCATGGCGACCTCGGACGGTACGGTCAAGAAGACCGAACTCGTTGAATTTTCGCGCCCGCGCCCGAGCGGTATCATCGCGATCGATCTCGATAAGGGCAATCGTCTGGTCGGCGTCGGACTCACCGACGGCAAATGCGACATCTTGCTTTTCAGCGACGCCGGCAAGGTGGTGCGCTTCCCCGAAGACGACGTGCGCGCCATGGGGCGTGCGGCGCGCGGCGTTCGCGGTATCTCGCTGGCTAATAAGCAGACTGTCATTGCGCTCATCATTGTGTCGAAGGGCACCAAGGAGAAAGAAGTGGCGGCGCTTACGGCTACCGCGCACGGTTACGGCAAACGCACCTTGCTCGCCGAGTATCCGAAGCATCGCCGCGGCGGTCAGGGCGTAATCTCAATTCAGGTCAATAAGCGCAACGGTGCTGTTGTCGGCGCTTGCGCCGTGGCCGAGGCGGACGAAGTGATGCTGATCACCAGCGGCGGCACGCTTATCCGTACGCGAGTGAAGGAAATTTCCGCGGTCGGACGCAACACGCAGGGCGTGTGCCTAATCGAACCCGACGACGGCGAAACCCTGGCGGGAATGGAAATCGTCGCCGAGTCGGAGGAAGAGTGAGGCGTCAGGAGTGATACGTGAGGTGTTTCTCCTCACGCTTTACTCCTAACTCCTTACCAAGCATTTCAGATACGACAATGACGAGAGTCTATAACTTCAGCGCCGGGCCGGCGGTGTTGCCCGAAGAGGTACTGCAACAGGCACAGAACGAAATGCTGGACTGGCATGGGTCGGGCATGTCGGTCATGGAAATGAGTCATCGCGGCAAGGAATTTATTTCTATCGCGGAGAAAGCCGAAGCTGCTCTACGCGAACTGCTCATTGTTCCGCCCAATTACAAGGTACTTTTCTTGCAGGGCGGCGCGACGGCGCAGTTTGCCATGGTGCCGCTGAATCTTGTGCGCGGCAAAAAGGGCGCTGACTACATCAATACCGGCGAATGGTCGAAAAAGGCGATCAAAGAGGCGAAGAAGTTCTGCGCCGTCAATGTTGCGGCAAGCGCCGAGACGTCGAACTTCACGACCATCCCGGCGAAAGCGGAGTGGAAGCTCGATCCAAACGCGGCCTATGTCCACTACACGGCGAACGAGACCATCGGCGGTGTGGAGTTCCACTGGATTCCCGACACCGGCGCTGTACCGCTGGTGTCGGATATGTCTTCCACGATGCTGTCGCGTCCGGTGGACGTCTCGCGTTTTGGCCTGATCTACGCCGGCGCGCAGAAGAACTTCGGCCCGTCCGGGCTCGCGCTCGCGATCGTGCGCGAGGATCTCGTCGGCCACGTCGCGGCCAATATGCCGACGATGTTCGACTACAAGGTACACGTTGAAAACGGTTCGATGTACAACACGCCGCCGACCTACGCTTGGTATATCGCCGGTCTCGTGTTCGAGTGGTTGAAGAAGAAGGGCGGGCTCAAAGCGATGGCCGAGCTCAATGAGCGTAAGGCGAAGAAACTTTACGCCTATATCGACTCGACGGCTGAGTTTTACAAAAACCCGGTCGAGCTCGCGTCGCGCTCGTGGATGAACATCCCGTTCACGTTGAAAGATGCCACGCTCGACGAGGAATTCCTGAAGGGCGCAAAGGCAGCGCAACTCGTGCAGCTGAAAGGGCACCGCTCGGTGGGCGGTATGCGTGCGAGTTTCTATAACGCCATGCCCGAGGCCGGTGTCGACGCGCTTATCGCCTACATGAAAGATTTCATGAGAAAAAAAGGCTGATCTTTAAGAGCCTCTAAAGTTAATAACCCAACCAACGGAATTCTCGTGTTACAACCCAACGCGAAGGCGCAAAGACGCGAATTTACTTGCCTTCCCTGGCGTCGCAAAGGTGGCTTCGATGCACCACGGCCCGCACATCCATG
>JBGPGJ010000368.1:0-2991 GCA_041483795.1 Sulfurifustaceae bacterium | reverse complement strand
GGTGAAGTCGGATTATCGGCGTTTCAATATCGAGAATGTCACGCCGGGCGACGATTACGGCGCACTTACCCAGGCCCTGACGCGCCGGTATCGGCGCGTAAAGGAGGGCGAAGGCAAGTTGCCCGATCTGTTGTTCATCGATGGCGGGAAAGGGCAGATGGCCGTGGCGCGGAAAGCCTTGCTGGAGTTGCAAGTGGAGGGTCTCAGGCTCGTAGGCGTGGCCAAGGGTCGCTCGCGCAAACCCGGTCGCGAACAGCTTTTCTTGTCCGGGCAAACCGGGCCTACTATACTGCGAGCCGATTCGCCGGCGTTGCATTTAATTCAACAAATCCGCGACGAAGCGCACCGTTTCGCGATTGCCGGTCACCGGTTGCGACGCGGCAAGACGCGCACGGTATCCGCGCTCGTGCGCATCCCGGGTGTCGGCGATAAACGCCGTCAGGCGCTACTCAAGAATCTGGGCGGACTGCGCGAAGTCATGCGCGCCGGCATCGAGGATCTCGCGCGCGTACCGGGCGTCTCGCGCGGGTTGGCGCAGAGAATTTACGACGTGTTCCACGAACAGGAAGTCTGATTTGCCGCTGAATGTACCCAATCTGCTGACGCTGTTGCGGATCGCCCTGATCCCGTTATTTATCGTCGCCTATTATTTTCCAACCCCGCGGGCACCGATGTTAGCGACCGTTATCTTCGTCGCCGCGGCGCTCACCGATTGGCTCGACGGCTATCTCGCACGGCGCCTCGGACAATACTCTTCGTTCGGTGCGTTTCTCGATCCGGTGGCGGACAAGCTGATGATTGCCGCTGCGCTGGTAATGCTGATCGCCGATCCTCGAATACACAGTCTCGTGATAGACAGCCGACTGTTCGGTATCGCCGCACTGACCATCCTCGGGCGCGAAATCGCGGTTTCCGCGCTGCGCGAGTGGATGGCGGAGTTGGGCAAGCGTTCGCGTGTCGCGGTGTCATTCATTGGTAAGTTTAAAACCGGCTCACAAATGACGGCCATTGCGTTCCTGATCTGGCGCGAACCGCTGGCCGGACTGCCCATATTCCGCATCGGCGAATGGCTGCTGTACGTCGCGGCCGCGTTGACGCTGTGGTCCATGATCGTGTACCTGCGGGCCGCGTGGCCGTTGTTGTCCGGTGTAACGAAATCCTGACCTTACGCGGCAAAATCGTACATTATTCACTGCTTGACAGTCCTCGCTCACCCCTTAAAATGTCGTGCTCCGCGCGGGAATAGCTCAGCTGGTAGAGCGCAACCTTGCCAAGGTTGAGGTCGCGAGTTCGATCCTCGTTTCCCGCTCCAGCTTTCCGAGGGAAGCATACGCCTTCCCTTTTTTATTCCCTCCGTAAGTTCCGTGGCTGGGTGGCAGAGTGGTCATGCAGCGGCCTGCAAAGCCGTGTACGCCGGTTCGATTCCGACCCCAGCCTCCATTTCCTTTCTGAGCATCCCGCAATTCGTTAAACTGCACGCTGACTTTGCCGAAAGCCCGAGTGGCGGAATTGGTAGACGCAACGGACTTAAAATCCGTTGGAGGGCAACCTCCGTGCCGGTCCGAGTCCGGCCTTGGGCACCAACGTATTCTCGTTAGGAATCTGGGCGGAGCAGCGTGGAGCAGGAGGCTATCGTCGAAACGATGGTCGAGAGATAATTTTACATAATATACATTATGCGACATATCATTAAGGCCGGACCAGCCGGTCATTTTGGATCCGCTGCTCTACAATCACCCTCACCCACATGTCCGATTCCCGCCGATTCTCCCCCGATGTAACCGACCTCGAAACCTTGTTGCAGGCGGAATTTCCCGTCGCCAATTCCTGCATTTACTTGAACCACGCCGCCGTGGCACCGTGGCCGCGGCGTACGGAAGTGGCAGTAACACGTTTCGCCGCCGAAAATGTCCTCGAGGGAGCACGTCATTACGCACGCTGGACCGAGACGGAACGGCTCGTGCGCCAGCAACTCGTGCGGCTTATCAACGCGCCATCCCCCGACGATATTGCCTTGCTCAAAAATACGTCCGAGGCGCTTTCTTTCGTGGCCCACGGTTTTCCCTGGCGCGCAGGCGATAACGTCATTATCTCAGATGAGGAATTTCCGTCGAATCGGATCGTATGGGAGTCGCTGCGCGATCTTGGCGTAACGGTACGTCGGATAACGCTTCGGGACCAAACTGACCCCGAAACAGCGCTTCTCGCTGCGGCAGATCGGCAGACTCGGTTGCTTTCGATCAGCTCCGTGCAGTACGCAAGCGGCTTACGGCTCGATCTCGCACACCTTGGCGAAGGATGCCGAGCGCGTGGCATCGCGTTTTGCGTGGACGCAATTCAGGGGCTTGGTGCGACGTTACATGACGTTCAAGCGATGCAAGTGGATTTCCTCATGGCCGATGCGCACAAATGGCTGCTGGGACCGGAAGGAATCGCGGTATTTTACTGCCGGCCGGAGTGGCGCGAGCGACTGCGCCTCACCGAGTTCGGCTGGCACATGGTCGAGGATTCCGGAAATTACGAACGACACGATTGGCGCCCGGCGCTTAGCGCCCGGCGTTTTGAGTGCGGTAGCCCGAATATGCTCGGTATCCACGCGTTGTCAGCAAGTCTTTCACTGTTATTCGAGGTGGGCATAGCGGCAATCGAACGACGGATACTGGAACGCGCGCGTTATTTGCTGGAGGCAATTCAGGCACGTCCCGAGCTGGAACTTCTCACCTCCCCGGTTCTCGGGCGATTTGCGGGTATTGTAACCCTGCGTCCACGACATGCGGAAAGCCAGACGCTGTGGCGGTACATGATGGAACAAAACGTCATTTGTGCTCCACGAGGCGGCGGTGTGCGCTTTTCACCGCACTTTTATATTCCCGTGCAACAGCTTGAACAAGCAATGAAAAGTTTGGATATGTTTGGCTTGAGATAAGATGACTTAGCAGGCTGCTGAAAAACCCACCCAAATGAACAACCGATCACTCCCGAACGTCTTGG
>JBGPGJ010000367.1:0-2993 GCA_041483795.1 Sulfurifustaceae bacterium | reverse complement strand
GCTAGGTTTTGATTGCAATGTGATGATTTCAATTTCTGTCATATTCTCAAGTCCACAGAAAGAATTCCACACTTGAAAACTGATAATTCAAGACCTGACCCCGAACGTGCCGAACGTGTTCCTGACCCCGAACGTGTTCGCTCCAGCCCCAGCCGATCGGGAACTTGGTAAGGATCTGCGGCGATTTGCCCGGGGCGAGGGCCATGCCCGCGAAAACAAAAGCCCCTGACCGGAGAACCCGGACAGGGGCTTTGTTGTATGGAACTGCCGGAATTCCCCTTGACCCTGCTTTAATCGAGTATTACTCTGTTAAGTAAGAATTACATGTGAGGATGCCGTCATGCGTGTCACCAGTAAAGGCCAAGTTACTATTCCCATTGAAGTCCGGCAAAAAGCCGGTCTGCTCCCTAACACCGAAGTAGAGTTCGTCGTCAGGGGTAACACGGTTATCGTGAAAAAAACAGACAAAACTCCACGCCGCGGCCCTCGTCTGTTAACGGTCATGCGCGGCAAGGCCACCGCGCGTCTTAGCACTGACGAAATTATGGCGCTGACGCGCGGCAATTGAAAATATACATAGCGTCGGAAATCGTAGCGAGCGGCTTGCAGGCGGGGGCGGTCGCAGCGCAGCGACCGGAGCATACACGCCAGTATGTGAGGATCGCGAGCAGCGCCCAACCCCGCCTCCAAGACGCGCAGTAGATTTGTGTCGCTATGTATAAAAACGGACGGTGCCGATGGCTGATATCTTGGTGGATAGCAATGTCATTCTCGATGTCGTGACCGAAGACCCGAAATGGTATGACTGGTCCGCCGGTCAACTTGAAAAACTGGCTGAAAGCCACACGCTCGTCATCAACTCCATCATTTACAGCGAGGTCTCCATCGGTTTCGACCGGATCGAAGACCTCGATCGAACTCTTCCACCGGATTTCTTCCGACGCGATCCGTTGCCGTGGGAAGCGGGATTTCTTGCGGGAAAATGTTTCGTCAAATACCGCCGCTCGGGCGGCAAGCGACACTCACCGCTGCCGGATTTTTACATCGGAGCGCATGCCGCGATCGGCGGTATCGCGCTGTTGACGCGCGATACGAATCGCTACAAGTCCTATTTCCCGAAACTTGCGCTGATTTCGCCCTGATGTACTCGCAAAAGGGGTTATCCATGTCTCTCATCCAAATCAGTTGATCAAGTGTGAGTGTGGTTAACCCGGTTGTGGGGCAACTGCCCGAGCCGGTGATGGAGGAAATCGCGGCCGAGATAGCGATCTGTATTGAGTACAGGTAGTCGCCAAAGCCGGGCGCGAGACCAACTCGCCGGCGACACACCACGCCGCTCGGGCTCGACACGGTCTCGCGCGAATCCCCGGCTTCGGCTGCGATGCTCAGCGGTATCTACGGGGTGTGAAATGTTAAACTCAACGGCGCACAAAGCGCGCCTCATAAATTGCCGATTGGAAGGCATCAAGGTCTTCCGCTGTCCCCGGTCGGCCCGGTGCTATAGGATTCGCGACAAGGCAGGGAAATCTTGGAGAGATCGGCTTGGTGCCGCAGCCAGAACAAGGAGCACGGAAAGCGATTGATCGGTTGCTGGTGCAAGCTGGCTGGCAGGTTCAGGACGCCGACCACATTAAACTCACCTCCGCGCGCGGCGTTGCTGTCCGTGGCAAATTGATGGTTTGTCCATCTTCAATCGAGCCTGACCCCGTTAGTTGCCGATAAGAATCAGCAATCCGGTTTCGGAACACGCTAGGGAGCGACGCGGGCGAGAGGTCTGCCGAAAAAGTCACGGGCCGACACGTTCCATGGGTGCGGCGCCATGGAAGGTGTCGGCCCCTCACTTTTTTGACAGACCACTCGCCCGCGTCGCTCCCTAGCGTGTTCCGAAACCGGATCGCTGATTCTTAATCTGGTCAAGAGCAAAGGTCCTTACGCTCATTGCTCTCTGCGTTGACAACTTAATTCACACAGCTTCCTCGGCAACGCGGCGGACGGTGTCGGCGAGTTCGTGCGACAGGCGTTCGACTTGGGTGCGGTCGCGGCCCTCGACCATGACGCGCACGACGGGCTCGGTGCCGGAGGGACGCAGCACCACGCGTCCGCGGTCGGCGAGTTCGTTTTCGACCGCGCGTACGGCTTGCTGCACTGGCGCCGAGCTTTTCACGTCGAAACGCTGCTTCATGCGCACGTTGACCATGCACTGCGGATAAATCTCGAGACCCGATTTCATTTGTTCGAGCGTCTTGCGCGAGCCGACCATCGCCGCCAACACCTGAAGCGCGGCGATGATGCCGTCCCCGGTCGTGCTGCGATCGAGACAGATGATATGGCCGGAGCTTTCACCACCCACCTCCCAGTCTTTTTCGTGCAGCATCGCGAGCACGTAGCGATCGCCGACCGCGGCGCGCGCGAACGGAATGTCGGCGGCCGCGAACGCCTTTTCCAGGCCGAGATTGGTCATGAGCGTGCCGACGATGCCGCCGTGCAGGCGACCCTGGGCCCGGCGCTCCATTGCGATGACGTACAGCAGGTGATCGCCATCCAGGAGCTCGCCCTTACTATCCACCATCACGACACGATCGCCATCGCCATCGAGCGCAATTCCGAGATCGGCGCGTTGGGCGAGCACGGTCTTTTTCAGAAAAATCGGATAGGTCGAACCGCACTCGTGGTTGATATTGACGCCGTCCGGCTCGTTGGCAACCGCAACCACATCCGCGCCGAGTTCGCTGAATACATGCGGTGCGATGCTATACGCCGCGCCGTTGGCACAATCCAAAACGATTCTAAGCCCGTCGAGACTCAACCGGCTCGGAAAGGTGCTCTTGCAAAACTCGACATAGCGCCCGGCCGCGTCGTCGTAGCGCTTGGCCCTGCCGAGATGCGCGGAATCCACCGTCACCAGCGGTTCCTCCATCACGCGCTCGATTTCGAGCTCGACCTCGTCCGGCAGTTTAGTGCCTTCGGAAGAAAAGAATTTGATGCCGTTGTCG
>JBGPGJ010000366.1:0-2994 GCA_041483795.1 Sulfurifustaceae bacterium | reverse complement strand
CGTGGTAGAGCAGGGCTTGGAAAGCTTCTTCAGCTCTTCGACCGCCGCGGAAACGGCCTTGTCGATACCGCGCTTGAGGTCCATCGGGTTCATGCCGGCGGCGACGGACTTAAGTCCCTCGCGTAGCATTGCCTGGGCCAACACGGTGGCGGTGGTGGTGCCGTCGCCGGCAACATCGGAAGTTTTAGATGCGACTTCCTTCACCATCTGCGCGCCCATGTTCTCGTACCTGTCCTTGAGCTCGATCTCCTTTGCGACCGACACGCCGTCCTTGGTGACGGTGGGTGCGCCGTAGGATTTCTCCAGTACTACGTTGCGGCCCTTGGGGCCGAGTGTGATCTTGACCGCATCGGCCAGGATGTTGACGCCGCGCAGCATGCGTGTGCGCGCGGAGTCACCGAAAATAACGTCTTTAGCTGCCATAGTTTCCTCTCTTTGAGAATCCGTTTACTTCTCGATTACGCCCATGATGTCTTCTTCGCGCATCACGAGCAGGTCTTCGTCGCCGAATAGGGACTTCGGCACTTCGGTGCCGGAGTACTTTCCGAACAGGACCTTGTCGCCGACCTTGACGTCGAGCGGCCGGACCTTGCCGTCCTCGAGGATCTTGCCCTTACCGACGGCCAGCACCTCGCCCTGGATAGGTTTCTCTTTGGCGGTATCCGGAATTACAATGCCGCCGGGAGATTTGCGTTCTTCCTCGAGGCGACGCACGACCACACGGTCATGTAGGGGGCGAATTTTCACTGCGAGTTCTCCTTTCGTGGCTACTTGAGCGCTCATGTTTTTCTCCTGCATTCCTAAAGAATTTAGAGTTGGACAATAATGCCATTCCGAAAAACGAGGCGCCGGAACCAAATTCCCGGCCCCGGTTGTTAGCACTCGGCGCTGGCGAGTGCCAATCATATTCCGGAACGGAAATGTGTCAACCCCATCCCCAGCGGATGTTGGACCGGATAGCCCAGATTACCCATCGAAACTGGCCAAATTGGCTAGAATGACGACGGTTTTAATTGGATTTAAAGGACTAACAAAATGTCGAAAGGCCATTCCCCCGGTGATTACCGCATTATTCTTAGCTGCTGTCCCAATATCCGGGTCGCCAAGCGCATCGCCTTCGCCTTAGTGAACGAGCGGCTGGCGGCCTGTGTGAACATCGTGCCAGTGCGCCAGTCCATCTACCGCTGGCGCGGCAAGGTCAAGTCAGCCACGGAAGTGCTTATGGTCATCAAGGCGCGCGCGGGCGACTACCGCCGCGTGGAGAAGCGGCTACGCTCGCTGCACCCCTACGAACTTCCGGAGATCGTCTCGGTCCGAATCGCGAACGGCTATTCTCGGTATCTGGCCTGGATGGAAAACCCAGACGAGGTTTGATGAAACGATTCACCCTACTGTTCCTCGCCACGCTGAGTATCGTCGCGGCGCTCACGACGTCGGCCCACGCCGATGCGTTGCAATCCAAGCTGCGCGAGTCCGCGAAATTTGCGCCGCTCGTTGAGCCTGAGGTTCCTGATCCAGAGCAGGTATTCCGTGTCAGCACGCGCGTACTCGATGCGGCGACGATCCTCCTGCACTTCGACATTGACGATTGCTGTTATCTCTATCGGGACAAAACCAAGATCGAGCTGGTGGCGGCCGGTGGGGTAGCGGCACCAGTCGGCGCGAGTCTCGGCGCCTATACGCTTCCGCCGGGAAAAATTAAGACCGATGAGTTCGTCGGCAAGACCGAGGTTTATCGCGGTGGCGTCGATGTCGAACTGCCGATAGAGGGTGCCAGCACCGGCTTCGCGCTCAAGGTGAGTTACCAGGGCTGTTCGGAGAAGGGGGTGCAGATCTGCTACCCGCCGATGACCAAAATTTTGCCGCTCGGCAGCGGGGCCTCGAGCGCTGCGCCGGCAAACCGACTGGGTGTGACATTCTGGTTCGCGCTGGCGGCGGCTTTCGGCGCGGGCTTGTTGCTTAGCTTCACGCCCTGTGTGCTGCCGATGATTCCGATTCTCTCGGGGGTTATCGTCGGTGCCGAGGGCACGCACCTGACCAAGCTACGCGGTGGGTTGCTCTCCTACGCTTATGTCTTCGGTACCGCGATTACCTACGCCATTGCGGGCGCGCTGGCCGGCGTCACCGGCGAACAACTACAGGCGTACTTTCAAAATCCGTGGGCGATCGGGATTTTCAGCGCGATTCTCGTGCTGTTGGCGCTGTCTATGTTTGGTTTTTACGAGCTTCAAGTGCCCGCATCCATGCAATCGCTGCTGCACCATCACTCCTCGCGGCTGCATCGCCACGTCAAACAATGGGTGGCGGGCGAATATATCGGTGTATTCCTGCTCGGCCTGGTATCGGCGCTCATCATTGGTGCCTGCGTGTCGCCGGTGCTGGTCTCGGTGCTCGGCGGCGCAATCAAAGCAGGCGATCCGTGGCTTGGGGCGGGCGTCATGTTCGCCTTGGCGCACGGCCAGGGTGTGATCCTGATTGCCCTCGGCATCGGTGAGGGGCTGCTCCTGCCAAAGGCCGGCCCGTGGATGAGTACGGTCAAACATGTGTTCGGCGTACTGCTGCTCGCAGTGGCGATCTACCTACTCGGCTTCCTGCCCAAGGTGCCGGTACTGCTGCTGTGGGGGGTATTGTTTATCGTCTGCGCCGTGTACCTGAGCGCTACCCAGCGCGTGCCCGAAGGTGCGAGTGGCTGGCGTTACCTTTGGAAAGGTCTCGGCACGGTGCTGCTGATTTGGGGCCTGCTGGCGTTAGTTGGAGGATTCGCCGGCACCCGGAATATTTTCAATCCACTGCCGCTTTCGTTGTCGGAGACCAAAACGGCACAGTCCGTGGCCGAACCGCTGTTCGAGCGCGTCAAAACGCTGCGGGAACTCGAAGCGCGTCTGGCCAACGCCAAAGTCTCCGGTAAACCCGCAATGCTCGACTACTACGCCGATTGGTGCACGGATTGCTTGCGCATGGAAAGGGCGACCTTCGCCGATCCGGAGGTTCGTG
>JBGPGJ010000365.1:0-2995 GCA_041483795.1 Sulfurifustaceae bacterium | reverse complement strand
GGCGCCGGAAAGCTATGACGTTATCATTGTGGACTCGACCGACCCGGTGGGGCCGGCGGCGGGATTGTTCTCCGAGGAGTTTTACCGCAACTGTTTAAAAGCGCTTGGCTCGAACGGCATTCTTGTCGGGCAGAGCGAGTCGCCACTGTTTCATGCCGATCTTATCCGCTCGATGCAAACGGCGATGCGGCGTGCGGGCTTCCGCGAGGTGGCGACGCTGCATTTCCCCCAGTGCACATATCCCTCCGGTTGGTGGAGCGCCACGATGGCGTGCAAGGACAGAAGCCTTGAGAACTTTCGCGAACCGGCGGCGGACAAGCGCTTCGCCACGCGCTACTACAACGCCGCTATTCATCGTGCGGCATTGGCGCTGCCCGAGTTTTTATGCGAGAAAAATCGTTAACGGGTTTGAACCGAAGAGAATACGGGGCACGCGGAGAAATCACGTATGTACCACACAGTTCTCCGCGCCCGCTACGCTAAGACTGCATACGAACAAATACGATTCTGGACGAATACGGGGTCGGCGTCGTATAACGATGCTCCAACTATTAATTTAAGGTGACACCATGACCGAGCCCGTGATCGCCCAGAGGAGCTCATACCCGTTAAACCTCCAGCCAGGCACCTACTGGTGGTGCGCCTGCGGACGTTCGAAGAACCAGCCGTTTTGTGACAGTTCGCACAAAGATACTGACCTGACACCGGTCAAACTCGAGCTAATCGAGGCCAAGGAGATTTATTTCTGCGGCTGCAAGCATTCCGCCAAAAAACCCTACTGCGACGGCACCCATAAACGGCTGTGACGCCGGCACTCCTGTTCGCACAGATTCCGCGTTTTCAATCCCTGCATGAAACAACGCTCGCCATCTCGGGCGGTATGATCCTTGCGCTG
The DNA here is from genome assembly GCA_041483795.1 of Sulfurifustaceae bacterium. GTDB lineage: Bacteria > Pseudomonadota > Gammaproteobacteria > Acidiferrobacterales > Sulfurifustaceae > JAHFQD01. Next base: position 2,100 of record JBGPGJ010000365.1, on the reverse strand, counting down.
CTTGCCGCGGTTTACGCAAACAAGACCAGATCGTGAACCTGCCACCGCAATAGATGTCGGCGATTGCCGCCCTCGTACCCGACGCTAACCGTTACCGCCTGACCGCCTCGATCCGCCGCGGTCAGGTACTCGTGAACGGCGAACATTTCAACATTCCTGGCGCGCCGATGCTCACGCCGCCACCTTGAAGATCATCACACAGCACCATGGGAAGAGGAGTTTCTGAATTTCTCCCTGTTTTCTCCGTGGTTAGAATTTCTTACCGTTAAAAAAAACCGGGCGCCTTTCGGCGCCCGCGAATTTCTAGGAGATAAACGTCAATTTAGATGTTGTAACCGCGCTCGTCGTGCAGCGCGAGATCGAGACCCTCGGCCTCCTGCTCCTCGGTGACACGCAGGCCAATGACCGCTTGCACAATCTTGACGATGATAAAAGTCACGACGGCATCGTAGACTACGGTGGTGATGACGCCGATACACTGGATCCACACCTGTCCACCCATGGTGATATCGGCAATGGACGTGTTGCCTTGGCCGCCCAGGCTCTTGAACACGAACACCCCCGTCAGGATCGCGCCGATGGCTCCACCCACGGCGTGCACGCCGAAGGCGTCGAGGGAGTCATCGTAACCGAACGCCTTCTTCACTGCGGTAGCGGCGAAGTAGCAAAGGACACCCGCGGCGGCACCGATTGCAATCGCACCCATGGGCCCCACGAAGCCCGACGCCGGTGTGATAGCGACCAGACCCGCGACCGCACCGGAGGCAATGCCGAGGATAGTGGGCTTACCGTGCGTCATCCACTCCGCGAACATCCACCCGAGCGCCGCCGCTGCGGTGGCGATCTGCGTCACGGCCATCGCCATGCCGGCGGAGCCGTTGGCAGCTACTGCGCTGCCGGCGTTGAAGCCGAACCAGCCGACCCATAGTAGCGAGGCGCCCACGAGCGTATAGGCCATGTTGTTCGGCGGCATCGCTACCTTGGGAAAACCCTTGCGCGGACCGAGAACCAGCGCCACGACCAGACCGGCGATACCGGCGTTGATATGCACCACGGTACCTCCGGCGAAGTCGAGCACACCGCGCCCGCCGAGGAACGAGCCATCTCCGCCCCAGACCATGTGCGCGATCGGGGAGTACACCAATGTTGACCACAGGCCCATGAACAACAACATCGCCGAGAACTTCATACGCTCGACGAACGCGCCGATGACGAGCGCCGGGGTGATGATCGCGAACGTCATCTGAAAGCACATGAACACCGTCTCGGGAATCGCGTTTGGCAACGCCGTGTTGGGCTGCCATAGCGCGTCGACGTCTACGCCCTTCAAGAACGCCTTGGAGAGGCTGCCCACGAAGGAGTACCAGTTGGTGACATCCTTCGTCATACCCGTGGTATCGAACGCCATGCTATAGCCCCAGAGTGCCCACAGCACCGTGACGAGCGCGGTGACGGCGAAGCAATTCATCAGGGTCGAGAGCACGTTCTTGGCCCGCACCATGCCGCCATAGAACAGCGCCAAGCCTGGGATTGTCATCATCAGCACTAGCGCCATGGAGGTGAGCATCCAGGCGGTATCGCCGGTGTTGAGCACCGGCTTCGGCGGTGGCGGGGTGGCTGCCGGAGCACCGGCGGCTGCTGGGGCAGCAGCGGCAGGCGCGGCGGTAGCACCCGGCGCGGCCTGATCGCCCAACACCAACATCGGCGCGAGTATGAGACAAACGATGCCCAAGGCACCAAATAACTTCTTAAGATTGTGTTTCATGAGTGAGATCTCCCGTATCACAGTGCGTCTTTGCCGGTTTCGCCGGTGCGGATACGCACCACCTGCTCAAGATCGAAGACAAAAATCTTGCCGTCGCCGATCTTATCGGTGCGCGCTGCCTTGATGAGGGCCTCGATCACGCGATCGACCATTTTGTCGTCAATCGCGATTTCGAGTTTCACCTTGGGTAGGAAGTCCACGACATACTCCGCGCCGCGGTAGAGTTCGGTGTGGCCTTTTTGGCGACCGAACCCTTTGACCTCGGTGACGGTGATACCCTGCACACCGACCTCGGCCAACGCATCGCGCACGTCGTCAAGTTTGAACGGCTTGAT
>JBGPGJ010000364.1:0-2995 GCA_041483795.1 Sulfurifustaceae bacterium | reverse complement strand
GATAACGCCGAACCAAATCGGGTCGAAGCCCGCCGCGGTGATGATGGGAAGAAGGATTGGACTGGTCATGAGGATGATCGCCGCGGGCGGAATGAAAAAGCCGCATACGATCAGGAACAGATTGATGAGCAGCATCAGCATCCAGCGGTTCACGTGCATGTCGGCGATCGCCTGCGCAAGCGTCTGCGTGAGGTAGAGCGAGGTCAGCATGTAGCCGAAGAGCACGGCCGCCGCGATGATCGTCAGGATCATCACCGATTCACGCGTGGTATCGCGCAGGATCGCCCACCATTTTTTCGGGTTCCACATGCGGTAGATCACTACGGCCATGATGACGCACAGCGCCGCGCCGACGCCCGCGGCTTCGGAAGGGGTCGCCACACCCCCGTATAGCGCGTACATCACGCCGACGATGATTAGGACGAAGGGGGTGATTTTCGGGATCGACTGGAATTTCTCCTTCCAGCTGTAGCGGAAATCCGGGGCGTGTGCGCGAACGCCGCGCTTCCACATAATGAACAACGTCCACAAGATGAAAAGACCGGTGAGCATTAGTCCCGGGACGACCCCGGCGAGGAACAGTCGCCCGATCGATGTCTCGGTCGCGATGCCGTATAGGATGAAAGTGATCGAAGGTGGGATGAGAATACCGAGCGTACCGCCGGCGCAGATGGACCCGGTTGCGACGTCGTCGGGGATACCGCGCCGGCGCATCTCCGGGATGCCCATCTTGCCGATCGCCGCACAGCACGCGGGAGACGAGCCCGTAAGCGCGGCGAATATACTGCAGGCACCGATGTTCGAAATAACCAGCCCGCCGGGCACCCGGTAGAGCCAACGGTCGAGCGCCTCGTACAGGTCCTTACCTGCGGGCGAAGCGCCGATCGCGGCGCCCATCATCACGAACATCGGGATCGACACGAGCGTGAAATCGTGCAGCCCCGAGTACAACATCTCGGCGACGACGTGCAGCGCGTCAAAGCCCTGGAAAATGAAAATGAACACGATCGACATGACGCCGAGCCCGAACGCCACCGGCACGCCCGAGAGCAGCATCGTGAGCGTGAGGATGAGCACGAGCAGGCCCTGCGTCGTCGGGCTCATGCTTTGCGCTCCTTCGTGATGCCGAATGGCGGCTCGCGCCCGGAAATCAAATTGTACAGTCCGGCAACACTCTGAAGCGTCAGTAGCCCGAGACCGATCGGCATCGAAGAATAAGGAATCCACAGCCGCGTGCGCCACATGGTGTCTGAAACCCAGCTGTTGTCCCAGGCTTCTTTCCACAGTTGGAAGGTGAGCACCGTGACCACGAGTGCAAAGACGAGCGTCAGGACGCCGGCGAAGACGGCGAGCCACCAGCGCACGCGCGGTCCCGAGTAGTGGGGGAGCACATCAACGTTGACGTGCCCGCGCGTCATCAGCACGAATGAGCTGCCGATGAAGGTCGCGCCGACGAGGCAATAGGTCGTGAAATCGGTCTGCCAAATGGTGTTTTGGTTGAGCACGTAGCGCACGAACACCATGTGGCAAACGACGAGTACGGCCGCCGCGATCATGCCGGCGGCGACGAAACCGCAGAGCTGCGAGATAAGTCGGATGGCGCGGACGTAGGTTCGCATCGGTGCCGTTCGCTTCCGGACGGTCGCGACAACAGTCAGGGGCGGCCAAAGGCCGCCCCGGCTCGGGCGCGCTTGCGTTATTTCACGCTCAGCGCGTCGTCAATCAGCTTCTGGCCGTTCGGCACTTCCTTGGCGAACTCGGCGTAGGAGCTTTGCCGCGCGACCTCGAGCCACTGATCGTATTCGGCCGACGTCAGCGTCACTACTTCGACCTTATTGTCTTTGAACACCTTGACCATATTGTCATCGAGACCCCTCGCTTCCTTGGCGAAGTACGCCTCAGACTTCTTGCCCGCCGCGAGCAGCACGTCCTGCTGCTGCTTGTTAAGGCGCGAGAAGCTCTTCTTCGACATGAGCACGGGCTCGTACATAAACCACAGGGCATTGTCGCCCGGTGCGGTGATGCATTTCACCTGCTCGTAAACGCGGAAGGAGACGAAGCTGCCAGAGCTGGTGTCGGTCGCGTCGGCCACACCGGTTTGCAGGGCATTGTAGACCTCGTTCGACGGCACCGAGACGATCGAGGCACCAGCCGCCTGCCACATGGCGGCGAAGGTCGGACCGGCGGAGCGGATTTTGAGTCCTTTCATGTCGGCCGGGGTACGGATGCAGCCGTTCTTGGACGCCACGGCGCCTGCGAGCCAGGCATCGGCCAACACCATCGCGCCGGCCTTGTCAATCTGCGCCTTGATCTCTTTCATGAACGGTGAATTGTTCAGGCGCGCCGCGCGTTCGTGGTTGCGCACCAGTCCCGGCATGAGCGTCGCGCCGAACGCGCGCACCTTGCCGCTTGCATAATCGAGCGGAAAGGCGGTGATGTCGAGCTGGCCGCCGATAATCGCGTTCCATTGCTCTTGCGCCTTGAACAGCGACGCGCCTGGATAAACCTGGATGTCCAGGTCAACGTTGGCCGCCTTTGCTTCGCGCGCGATGATCTGGACCATCTCATCGCGCACGTCGCCCTTTCCGCCGGGGAACTGATGGGACGCCTTAAGAAGGGTTACCGCCGACGCCCCGGGAGCGACGAAGAGCCCAGCGAGCAGCAGGGCAAACGCGTGCGTTTTGCTAACAGTGGACATTTTCTTCTCCTGCAGTAATTGATGCACAAAAGCTCGGCAGACTTGCCGCGTTCCCGATGCATGGCGCTGTGCCATGCATCGGGGGATAAATCTTCGGGCTGCCGTAAATTCAGGTTTTATTCTTAAGCGCAATGGATTATGGTCATGTCAAAAGCACGCGTCAAGCAAAAGGGGATCGGTTCCGCGTGAATGCAAACATTTTCCATCTGTTCCGCGGCCGTTTTGCGGCGTCGACGGATCGCCCTGCCATTGAGACCGGCGACGGGCGCCGCGTTAGCTATGTTGAACTCGACCAAG
>JBGPGJ010000363.1:0-2998 GCA_041483795.1 Sulfurifustaceae bacterium | reverse complement strand
GTGGACGATGGGGTACATAAGAGGAGATTCTGCAATTGAGGAAAATGCAACCACCGCCTCGTCGAGGAACTGATTACCAAGACCGGCTAGCTGCTCCTCATACCAATTTGCCGCCTCTGATAAGTCCTGCTCTGCCTCCGGTCGGAGCCGGACCTCAAGGGTCATAATTTGCGACGAATTTCAGCCACCACCTCGGTCGCCGCACGCCCGCGGTTCTTATCAACCTCGTAAACGTCGAGGCGCCGGTCAAGTTCAGCCTTCTGCTCGGCGGTAAGCCGTAGCGCCCGTTGATCGGCGGCAATACTGTCCCACAGATCCTCGACGAGCTTGATCCGCTCTTCCACCGGAAGCTGCTGCGGTTTTGTATTCATCGTCAAACCTCGCTGATGCCTACCTACGCTAGTTTAGCCCGGCGCCGCGATAAACACACAACAGACTCGGCCGCGTTGGCCGCGGACTCAACCCCACCACCGCAATCGTCCGCACGCGCTTCAAAAACGCCCGGATTTCATCTTCAGAGGGATTCCGGAACCGCATCGCGATTATTGCTGCGCTTTAGTGGAGCGCCGATTTTGCACTTCTTTCTCGAAACGCGCCTTAGGTTCGTTATTTCCTATTTCGTATAACGAGCCATGATCGCTTCGAGAATTTTTCGATTCTCCCGAACGCTCTGAGCGAGTTCACGGTACTCTTCTCGATATTGTTCCTTGTCCGGCGAAACAGTATCAAACATGGTCGGTTCAGTTGGGCTTGGGTGACGAAGTCTGTATTCGGCAATGCGTTTCATGTATTCATCATTCTTCGATATCACCGCCTCTGTGTCCGATCCCATGAGCTAAACCCAGCGACTATTTAGAAAATCGTTGTGCCAAAGGATGCTCTGGTCAACCTCAAACTCAAGCCCGGTAATCACAAAAGGCAACTTTCCTTCATGGAGAGCATTGAGCCGTTGTGTTGCAATTACACCTTTCGCCGGGGCGTCGACGTAAAATGAGTGGGCCATGCCTAAGTCGAAACCTGTTTTTAGGCCGAATACGAACGCAACTGCGAGAAGCAGGATCACGGCAGACCATAGAAATACCGTTCGTCTCATTTTGCGAACCTAAATTAAACTAAGCCTCCTAAATGATCCGCTATGATGAACCTATTTAGGATCCAATAAAATACGGTAATAACAACCGTGTTGTTCCCGGACAGAGAAATCATCTGTCGGCGCGAAGCGATGGCGTAGTTCGTGTTTTTAAAACCCCGTATGGCGCGCCGAGCCACGCACCCGTAGCGCATGGAGCCCGAAGGGCGGCGTGCGGGACACGCTGGTCGCACGCGCAGCACAAGGATGTGCTGTCGTGCGACCTCTACAGCGCAAGGCGAGGGAGCATTCGCACCATCCCGGGCGCGCTTTTTTTTCGTTACTTTTTTTTGCGCGAACAAAGAAAAGTAATCCGCCCGCGGTGCGGGAACTGCAAGTATTGCAGTTCATCTTCGCCGAAGGCGATTCGGCTCCGCGCGAAGCGCGCTCTACTCCGGTAGTATCGTCTCCAGTCCAAGTAATTCCGCGAAGGTTTCGCGTCGGCGCACGATGTGGTAGCGCTCGCCATCCACCATCACTTCGGCCGCCCGCGGGCGGGTGTTGTAGTTGGAACTCATGGCGAAGCCGTAGGCGCCAGCCGAGGCGATGGCGAGCGCATCGCCCGTGGCAACGGCAAGCTTGCGATCGCGTCCGAGAAAATCCCCGCTTTCACACACCGGACCGACCACATCGTACAGCTGCGCAGCGCGCGTCTTGTTCTGCGTGAGCGGCGCGATGTCATGCCAAACATCGTAAAGCGCCGGGCGTATGAGATCGTTCATGGCGGCGTCCACGACGGCGAAGTTTTTCTCTTCGCCATGTTTTAGGTAGAGCACACGCGTCAACAATACGCCGGCGTTGCCGACAATCGAGCGCCCCGGCTCGATCAGCAACCGCAGACGCTGATAGCGCGAACCGTGGCGTTGCAGCGTATCGAGCAACGCCAACACGTAGTCGTCCGGCTCGGCCACTGACTCAGTACCGTAACCGATGCCTAACCCCCCGCCGAGATCGAGGTGCTCCAATTCGATGCCGGCATCGGTCAGTTCACCGACCAGGGTGAGCACCCGCCCGAACGCCTCCACAAACGGTTGCAGCGTCGTGATCTGCGAGCCGATATGACAATCCACGCCGCGAATCGCGACATGCGCCAGCGAACGCGCGCGCCGATACACCTCGAAGGCGCGCTCGATGGAAATACCGAACTTGCTTTGCTTGAGGCCGGTGGCGATATAAGGATGCGTGTCGGGGTCCACGTCGGGATTGACCCGTACCGATACCGGCGCGCGGCGTTCGAGGCGACCGGCGATTTCGTTGAGTGCTTCGAGCTCGGCTTCGGACTCGACATTGAAACAGAGAATCCCGACCTCGAGCGCGCGCGCCATTTCGGCCTCGGTCTTGCCGACACCGGAGAAAACGGTCTTGCCCGGATTGCCGCCCGCGGCAAGTACGCGCTCGAGTTCGCCCCCCGATACGATGTCGAAGCCGGAGCCGAGACGCGCCAGCATATTCAACACCGCGAGATTCGAGTTCGCCTTGACCGCGTAACAGATGAGATGGTCGCGCCGGCCGAAGGCTGAATCGAACGCGCGCCAGCGTTCCTCGATCGCAGCGCGCGAGTAGACGTAGCACGGCGTGCCCACCGCCTCGGCGATCGCCGCCAAATCCACACGCTCGGCGTGGAGCCGGCCGTTACGGTAAGCAAAAAAATTCATTTGCTTGGGGCGGGAGTCTGTTGCGGCGACGGCTTCGGGTCATCCGGGATATAAAGCGGCCCCTTCCTACCGCAACCGACGAGGCTCAATACGGACAGCGCGCCTAAAACCAACGCAATTAGGCGTAAGAGACGAATGAAACGATGTGAATGCAAAACCATCGCGTGAGCTTACCTCGACGATGGGGCACACGCTACTCCCGCACCAACACGAT
>JBGPGJ010000362.1:0-3008 GCA_041483795.1 Sulfurifustaceae bacterium | reverse complement strand
GATTGCCGGTGTAATCGCGCCGTCCGGCGTACCACTTCGCGGTCCAGTCGCGCGTGACGCCGAGACGAAATCCGATCGGATTGACTTTCTGACCCATTAGCGCTTCCCCTTGGCCTCGGCCGCGTTGCCCTCAGGTTTCGTCGCAATACTGGTCTTTTTAGCCGACGCCTTGGCCTTTTTCTCATCGCTCACGGTCACCGTGATATGGCTCGTGCGCTTGATGATGCGCGCCCCGCGACCCTTGGCACGCGCATGCATGCGCTTGAGTTGCGAGCCGTTGTCCACCAACACGACGGCCACGCGCAATTCATCCACGTCGGCACCAACGTTGTTCTCAGCGTTGGCGATGGCGGACTCGAGCGTCTTACGCAAGGACTTGGCGGCCTTCTTGGGCGAGAACTCAAGTACCTCGAGCGCGCGCGCCACCGGCAGGCCGCGAATCAGGTCGGCCACGAGCCGTCCCTTCTGCGCCGACATCCGTGCGTATTTCAATACCGCAGTCGCGTGCATGGCTTATTCCTTCTTCTCTTCCGTCGTGGCCTTGCGCTCGCCGGAGTGCACCTTGAACGTGCGCGTGGCGGCGAACTCGCCGAGTTTGTGGCCGACCATGTTCTCGGTCACCAGAATCGGCACGTGCTGGCGACCGTTGTGCACCGCGATCGTAAGCCCCACGAATTCGGGCACCACGGTCGAACGCCGTGACCAGGTCTTAATCGGCTTCTTCTCGCCCCGGGCGCGCGCGCCTTCGACCTTCTTCATCAGATGGTCGTCAATAAATGGACCCTTCTTCAGTGAACGTGGCATTCAGCCCTCATAATATCTCTAGACGAACGAAGCGCAGCTCGACTTATAACCTTTGTACCGACAAAGACGTTATTGGGCTTCATTTACTTTTGGCGCCGCTGCACGATCATGCTATCCGTGCGCTTGTTGTGACGCGTCTTGTAACCCTTTGCCGGCGTGCCCCACGGGCTCTGCGGGATATTGCCCTTGCTGCGGCCTTCGCCGCCGCCGTGCGGGTGATCCACCGGGTTCATGGCCATGCCACGCACCGTCGGGCGGATGCCGCGCCAACGCATGGCACCGGCCTTACCGAACTTACGTAAATTGTGCTCCGAGTTACCGACCTCGCCGATCGTGGCGCGGCAGTCCACGTGGATCTTGCGCACTTCGCCCGAACGCAGCCGCAATTGCGCGTAGCTGCCTTCGCGGGCGACGAGCTGGATGCCGGCGCCGGCCGCGCGCGCCAGCTGCGCGCCGCCGCCGGGCTTCAACTCCACACAGTGGACGATCGAGCCCACCGGAATGTTCTTGAGCGGCAGGCAGTTGCCCGGCTTGATCGGCGCCTCGGGGCCCGACAGCAGCTGATCGTTCACCGCCGCACCCTTGGGCGCAATGATGTAACGGCGCTCGCCGTCGACGTAGAGCACGAGCGCGATATGCGCGCTGCGGTTTGGATCGTACTCGAGCTGCTCGATGCGGCCCGGGACACCGTCCTTATCGCGCTTGAAATCGATTACCCGGTAGAACTGCTTATGACCGCCACCTTGATGGCGCACGGTGATGCGACCGTGGTTGTTACGACCGCTGCCGCGGATCTTCTTTTCCAGCAACGGCGCGTACGGCTCGCCCTTATGCAAGTTCGGATGCACGACCCGGATCGCGGCGCGCACGCCCGGTGAAGTCGGTTTCGGTTTGACGAGTGCCATGGTTAGCCAGCCCTGAGCTTTACTTCAACCCCATGAAATCGATGTCCTGGCCCGGTTTGAGATGCACGTAGGCCTTCTTCCAGTCCGAGCGTTTGCCGGCGATGCGGCCGCTTTGCTTGCGCTTGCCCTTCACGTTCAGCACGGTCACCCGCTGCACCTGCACGTTGAACATCTTTTCCACCGCTTGCTTGATCAGCGGTTTGGTCGCGTCCACGCGCACCTCGAATACCATTTGGCGGTGTTTGTCGGCCACGCGCGTACTCTTCTCCGACACGTGCGGCGCGCGAATCACCTCAAACAACAGCTCGGTGCGGATGACAGGTGCCTTTCGCGGCACAGCCAATTTCGTTTCCGACGCCGTGGTCATACCAGCCATTCCTCCAGGCGCTTGGCCGCAGCCTGGGTCACAATCACCTTCTCATGGCGCACCAAACTCACCGGATCGGCGCCGCTCACGTTGCACACCTCGATCGCGTGCAGGTTACGCACGGCGAGGGCGAGATTGCTGTCAACGTTGTCGGTGACGATGAGTGCATCATCGGCTTGGAGGCCCTTGAGCATTGCCAGCAACGCCTTGGTTTTCGGTGCTTGGACCTTGAAATCGTTCACGGTGACTAGACGTCCCTGGCGCACCAGCTCCGAGAGAATCGAGCGCACCGCGCCGCGGTACATCTTGCGATTCACCTTGTGCTCAAAGTTCTCGTCCGGTGTGGACGGGAACACCTTGCCGCCGCCGCGCCACAGGGGGCTACGAATGGTACCGGCGCGCGCCTGGCCCGTGCCCTTCTGGCGCCACGGCTTGCGACCGCCGCCGCGCACTTCGGAACGCGTCTTCTGCTTGCGCGTGCCTGCGCGCCCGCCGGCCTGGTAGGCCACGACCACCTGATGCACCAGCGGCCCGTTGAAGGCGGCGCCGAACACGACGTCGGAGACTTCGATCTCTCCGGCGCCGGCGCCCGCTTCGTTTTTCAGCTGCAGCTTCATGGTCTCGTTATCCTTTTACTTCTTCGCCACTGTCTTCGGTGCCGTCTCGACCCTAGGGGCCTTCTTGCGCACGCTCGGGCGAATCACCACATCCTGACCCTTCGGGCCCGGAATCGAACCTTTCACCAGCAACAGATTCTTCTCGGCATCCACCTGCATGACTTCAAGATTCAGGTTGGTGCGCGTCACGTCACCCAAATGGCCGGTCATGGGCTTACCCGGGAACACACGTCCCGGCGTCTGGCGCTGTCCGATAGAACCCGGTGCCCGATGCGAGAGCGAGTTTCCATGCGAGGCCCGCCCACCACTGAAATG
>JBGPGJ010000361.1:0-3008 GCA_041483795.1 Sulfurifustaceae bacterium | reverse complement strand
CGACCGCAAGGGTTGGGAAGCATCGGTAAACAAGATGATCAAGGTGATGGGCGCGCCGATCAAAGACGACGAGGTGCCGAAAATCGTCGACTATCTCGCCAACCTCTACGGCAGGTAGCTGCCCGCGGTGCGCCTCATTGGCAGCGCACCCGCGCAAGCGAAGGCGCGACTAGCCTAGCTAAATGCGTGGATAACATAGTCAAGTTTCGCCGACCCGACCTCAAAGAAAAAGCCGAGGGCAAGACGTTGTGCAACAGCGGCTTTCATCGCTGGCAGGTAGCGCAAGAGCGGGTGTTCGATGTAAAGCGCGGGAAGCTCGTCACCTTGTTGCACTGCGCGCGCTGCGGCAAGGAACGCACGCGGCTAATCTGAGCGGTCACGCCGAACGTTCATTCTACCGACCCGCAAATAAATCGGCCACGAAACGATGCGCGCTTCGTGTATCGAGCCCCACGCGCGCGCCAGCGGTTCGCGGATCAGATCGAGGGGATTGTGTCCGTGCACCTGATGGTAGCGCTGCCCCGCGGACCAGGTGTCGAGGTAACCGAGCAACTCTTCGAGACTCCAGCGCATCTCCATCCGAAATGACGGCGCCTGGATTTCAGTAAACGGGAACGGGATAGTCCGGTAGTGCGCATCGATGTGGCGCCGCTCCGGCAGCCAGTACGGGCCGACGATCTCGCTGTAGTAGTGGCGCAAAATCGCATCTACCTCGGGCGAGATTTCGTTGAGCCCATACGTCCACGCGGCGATTACGCCGTCGGGTTTCAGTACACGCACCGCCTCGCGATAGAAACGATCGAAGTCGAACCAGTGCAGCGCCTGCGCCACGGTGATGAGATCAACGCTTGCATCGGCGATGTCAGATTGCTCCGCCGGCATGACCTTATAGCTAATGCGCTCGTGCGCCGCGGCGTTGCGCAGTTGCGCCTCGGCGGCGTCGCTCGCGATGACATGCTGAAAGTGACGCGCGAGCCCGAGCGCCGCCTGCCCGCTGCCGGTACCCACGTCCCAAGCGAGATCGTGCACCGCCGTCAGCGAGGCGAGCCAGTCGAACAGCTCGTCCGGGTAACTTGGACGGTATTTGGCGTAGTCCGCCGACTGACGCGAGAAGTGATCCTTAAATGCCAACCCGCGCGCGCTCGAAGATTTGTAACGTGAACCACGCCCACATCGCCCACAACACCGCGCAGCTCGCCACATAGACCAGGAAGCGGTGCAAAACGCGGTTATAAGTGATATGGATGACGCTGTGCGCGTAACGCAGAGCCACATAGACGCTCGCCAGTACCGGGTGGCCGGTGCCGGCCAGACCCGTGACATATAAAAGGATCGTCAGGATGTAAAACAGCACCGGCATCTCGAACAGATTCATCAGATTATCCGACGGCCCGGCAACTTCGGCGAGCAGCGCGGCGCCGAGTGCGCGTGTCGCGAGCGCCTGCGGCGGAATCCGCTGCCTGCGAATCGTACCGACGCGTGTCAGGTACAGCCAAACCCATACGATCGCGGTCAATAACACGAGTGCGATCATCGGCAACAGAATCAATTCCTGTTTCATCATTTTGGTTACCCTTCGAGTAAAATCTTCTCCGCGTCTTCCCGCGCCTCGGGCGTGCCGCAGAGCACGAGCACGTCGCCGGCGCGCAGCCGCGTCTCCCCACCCCGCTGCGGCCCACGGATACCGCCGCGGCGCACGGCGCTGACCGAAACGCCGATGCCGTCCAGTCGCAACTCCGCAAGGCGCCTGCCCACCGCATAGGCTTCTTCCGGCAGCATCACGGAATGCAGCCGCTCGGCATAGGCGCGTGATCGCCGTTCCTCAAATGCGGCCTCGCCGTGGAAGAACCCGCGTAGCATGCGATCGCGGTCAAGGACAGCGCCAACATGCCGCCGAGGGCGATGGCGCTCTCGACCGTTACACCGAGTGCCCACGCGATGGCGCCGAAAACCGCGGTGCCGATAAGTACCTGCGCGCCGCCCAGACCGAGCACCATGCCGCGCAACGCGATCAGGCGCGGGAGCAAAAACTCGAGTCCGATGGTGAAAAGCAGGAATACCAAGCCGAACTCGGCGAGCGCGCGGATTTCCGCCGACTCCGCCACCCAACCCATTCCGCGCGGTCCCACGATCACACCGGCGCACAGGTAGGCCAGGATTTGGGGTAGTCGCAACACGCGAAACAGCGCCACGCCAGCGACTGCCACGCCAAGCAGAATCAGAATGCTGTCGAGATCGGTCGCATCCATAGGCATAGTTCGATAGTTGGCTGACACTATTATTGGTTATACTTCCGGCAGTTTACCTTAGAGCCTCCGACCCCACTGCGCGATCCGACCCGTATGACCGACCATACCCCGTTCGAACAACTCGGGCGCGATGTCATCCGCCTTGAAGCCGAGGCGCTCACCGGGCTCGCGACCCGCATCAATAGCCAGTTCGCCGCGGCCTGCCTGCTCATGAAGGCCTGTCGGGGGCGTGTGATCGTCACCGGCATGGGAAAGTCCGGCCACGTCGGTGGCAAGATCGCCGCCACCCTCGCCTCGACCGGCACGCCGGCGTTCTTCGTCCACCCGGGCGAAGCCTCGCACGGCGACCTGGGCATGATCACACCGCAGGACGTGGTGCTTGCGATCTCGAACTCGGGCGAGACCGGGGAGATTCTTACAATTCTACCGATCATCAAGCGCATGGGTGTTAAGCTGATTGCGATGACCGGCAACACCGACTCTGCGATAGCGCGTGCGGCCGACGCCGTACTCGATTGCACCATCGAACGCGAGGCGTGCCCGCTGAACCTGGCGCCGACCGCGAGCACAACGGCCGCACTTGCCATGGGCGATGCACTCGCGGTCGCGCTACTCAAGTCGCGCGGCTTCACGCACGAAGACTTCGCACGCGCGCATCCAGCCGGCAGTCTCGGGCGGCGGTTGCTGCTTTACGTTGGCGACGTCATGCACACCGGCGCCGAGATCCCTCTGGTCACGAACGACGCCTCGTTGCGCGAT
>JBGPGJ010000360.1:0-3008 GCA_041483795.1 Sulfurifustaceae bacterium | reverse complement strand
TTGGCGGCATTGATCTGCCCACATACCTCGGCGCCGACGCGCAGATACTCCGTGTGCAGACGGTAACCTTCTATTTCTTCCGCGCGCATCGGCTGAAAGGTTCCCGCGCCGACATGCAAGGTAACGTAACCGAATTCCACTCCCATCGCCCGCAATCGCGCGAGCATCGCTTCATCGAAATGCAACCCCGCCGTCGGCGCGGCCACCGCGCCCGGTTCGCGCGCAAACACGGTTTGGTAGCATGCGCGATCGGCCGCGTCATCCGCACGCTGAATGTACGGCGGCAACGGGACATGGCCGATGCGATCGAGCATTTCGAGCAGCGGTTCGGTTATCTCGAATTCCAACTCGAAGAACTCGTCCCGGCGTACGAGCACGCGTACCGTCACCCCACCTTCGAGTTGCAGGCGGCTGCCCGGTTTCGGCGACTTGGATGCATGCACTTGCGCGAGTACGCGGCGGTCGCCGAGTAAGCGCTCGATCAACAGCTCCACACGACCGCCCGAATCTTTTGCGCCGAAGAGCCGCGCGGGGATGACGCGCGTGTCGTTGAAAATCAAAAGATCGCCGCTGCGCAACAGCGAAGTCAGCTCGGCGAATTGCATATCGCGCAACGCACCCGTGGCACCGTCGAGGTGCAGCAAGCGACTTGCACCGCGCGGCTGCGCCGGCGTTTGGGCTATACGTTCCGGCGGGAGGAAATAATCGAAATCGGATTTACGCATGCGGGAAAAAACAGGATACGCAGCCCATGCGGATGCGCGATGCATACTATACACTAGCTGTTAAGGGCACCCACGCAACGGATACCCATGACTGGCACGCGCTACACGCTTGAGGTAAACCCGGTTTTACCCAAGCGCCTCGAACGCCTGAACGAACTTGCGAACGACCTGCTCTACAGCTGGGATCGCGAGGTGCGCGGGCTGTTCTTCCGTCTCGACCGCGAGCTTTGGGAAAATTGCGGGCACAATCCCAAGGTGTTCCTGCGGCGTATCTCGCAAAAGCGACTCGAGGAAGCGGTCGAGGACCGTATCTTCGTCGAGGACTATAACCGCGTCCTGTCGGCGTACGACACGTATCATCAATCCCAACCCACGGCGGAGCTGAAGCGGCTGCTCGACCCCAAGGAGGATTTGGTTGCTTATTTTTGCGCCGAATTCGGATTTCATGAAAGCGTGCAGCTCTACTCCGGCGGACTCGGCATCCTCGCCGGCGACCACTGCAAGGCCGCGAGCGATCTCGGCATCCCTTTCGTTGCGGTCGGCATTCTCTATCGTCAGGGTTACTTCACCCAGACGATTGACGCGCACGGCAATCAGATTGCGCATTACGTGCCGACAAACTTCGACGATCTGCCGATCGCGCCCGCCACCGACAAACAGGGTCGCGAAATCCACGTGCACGTGGACCTGCCGGGACGGCGCGTGATGCTGCGGGTGTGGAAAGCGAAAGCCGGGCATGTGGCGCTCTACCTGCTCGATTCCGATCTACCGGAAAACGCCGAGGCCGACCGGCGCATCACGTATCAACTCTACGGCGGCGACATGAATACGCGTATCCAGCAGGAAATGGTGCTGGGACTGGGCGGCGTGCGCGCGCTCAACGCGGTGGACCGCAAACCCACCGTCTGGCATTGCAACGAGGGCCATCCGGCGTTTCTGATTCTGGAACGTTGTCGCGAGTACGTCGCGCAGGGCCTGGATTTCGACGCCGCGCTCGAAGCCGTCGCCGCGAACACGGTGTTCACCATGCACACGCCGGTCGCCGCCGGGCACGACATCTTCGACCCCGCGCTCATGCGCACGTACTTCGGCGAATTTGTCAAAGAACTGAAGATCGATCTCGAGCACTTCCTCTCGCTCGGATCGAGCCCGACCAACCAGGGCGGCTTCGACATGACGGCGCTGGCGCTGCGCGGCTCGCGCTTCCGTAACGGCGTGTCGCGCATTCACGGCGGCGTGGCCTCACGCATGTCGGCCTACCAGTGGCCGCAGATTTCACCGGAGGAAAATCCGGTGGGGTACATCACCAACGGCGTGCATGTGCAGACCTTCCTTGCGCGCGAATGGGTCAATCTCTTCGACATGCGCTTCGGCGGCGGCTGGCACAACGAGCTGCTAAACCGCGACTTCTGGGAACGGCACGTCGAAGAAATTCCAAACCACAGCTATTGGAGCGTGCTGCAATCGCTCAAGAGCGAAATGCTCACCGAGGTGCGCCGACGCGTGCTTCGACGCGAGCACCGCAACGGCTCCTCCGAGGCCATCATCGAACGATTGACCGCCTACCTTAAACCGCAATCCACCGACATCCTCACGATCGGCTTCGCGCGCCGCTTCGCCACGTATAAGCGCGCCACGCTCCTGTTCTCCGATCCCGCGCGCCTGGCGCGATTGCTAACCAATCCGGAACGGCCTTGTCTTATGATCTTCGCGGGTAAGGCGCATCCGCACGATCTGCCGGCGCAGCAGTTCATTCGGGCGATCCATGAGTACTCGCGCCGCCCGGAGTTCGAGGGCCACCTCATCCTGCTTGAAGGCTACGACCTCGCGCTCGCGCGCAAGCTTGTCACGGGCGTGGACGTATGGCTCAACACGCCGGAGTATCCGATGGAAGCCAGCGGCACCTCGGGCGAGAAAGCAGCCATCAACGGCGTGCTCAATCTCTCGGTGCTCGACGGCTGGTGGAGCGAGGGTTACAACGGCGAGAACGGTTGGGCCATCACGCCGCACGGGCCCCAGTACGATGCCGCTTACCGCGATCGCGAGGAAGGCGAGGAACTGCTTGAACTCATGGAAAAGCAGATCATTCCGCTTTACTACGGCCGCGACGGCTATGGTTACTCCGAAGGCTGGGTCAAACTCTCGAAGGCATCCATGAAATCCATCCTGCCGCGCTTCAATTCACAGCGCATGGTGATGGATTACGCCACCCGCTACTACGCCGCGGCGCGTCAGCAGCGACTGGTGCTCGCGGGCAACGACTTCGGGCGCGCACGCGAGCTG
>JBGPGJ010000359.1:0-3016 GCA_041483795.1 Sulfurifustaceae bacterium | reverse complement strand
TCGGGGATCAACGTCATCGTCATCAGCCGCGACGAACCTCCCGCGGCTGTCGCACGCCTGCGGACATCGGGCAACATCACCGTGCTTGGCTGGGAAGAATTGCAGCTGACCGAAACAGAGAGCCTCGGAATTGCCGACCTGCGCCCTGACAAAAAACGTCTGTCGCGTACGGCGATACAAGCCGTGCACGAACAAACTCGGGGATGGATTGCCGGCCTGGTGTTGATGCTGGAACAAACGCACGCGGTTTTTGACACGCCGCGTGCCGCGGGAGACGACAATCCGACCGTCCTGTTCGATTATTTCGCCAACGAAATCTTTCGCCACACAGATCCGACAATTCAGGAATTTCTGGTCAAGACCGCGTTTCTTCCGAAAATTTCTGTATCCGTGGCGCAGCAATTGACGGGCGCGGTCAACGCCGAGCGTATCTTGAACGACTTGGCCCGGCGCAATTATTTCACGGTGCGACACACCGGCACCGAGGGCAGTTACGCCTACCACCCGCTGTTTGAGGCGTTTCTCGGCAACCAAGCGATGAACACGTACACGCCGAAACAAATCAAGGAACTCAAACAACGCAGCGCTCAATTATTGGCGGAGAGCGGTGACATCGAAACCGCCGTATCCTTGCTATTGCAGGTGGAGGATTGGCCATCCGCCACGCGCCTGATCTTGGATCAAGCGTCGGCACTTGTTAAACAAGGACGAAATCAAACGCTGGTGACGTGGCTGCACAATTTGCCGGCGCCGGTGCGTGAGGAAAACCCATGGGCCCTCTATTGGCTCGGGGTCTGTCGATTGCCGTTCGATCCCGCTGAAGCACGTGGCTTTTTTGAAAGAGCCTTTGCCTTGTTTGAAGACCAAATCGATTCCGCGCCACTTTATCTTGCCTGGTCGGGGATCATCGATAGCTTTCTCATCGAGTGGAACGACTTCACCCCGATGGACCGGTGGCTAGATGTGTTTCATTCCCTGCAAAGTCATCGACAGCCGCCTTCACCTGAGATCGAAGCGGCCAGCGTTCTCAGTTACGTGGGAGGTTTGTTCTACCGACGACCCGACGACCCCGACCTTCCGGATTACGCGCAGCAAGCCGAGGCTGTATTCTTACGCGAATCGGATGTGAACCGCCGATTTAGCCAGGGCGCGCCTTTGATCTATTACTACTTGTGGACGCGAGAAGTCGCCAAAGCGGACTACCTGCTGCAAACATTTTCGCCGCACTCCACGGCGATCCAGATGAGCCCATCGGCGCGCATCATGTGGTGTGCGATGAAATCCTTTCATGCCTACGTCACCAGTTCACCCGATGATTGCCTGCACTTCACCAATGAAGGTCTGGCGCTGGGGGAAACATCCGGTGTGCACGTATTCGATCCGTTGGTGTTGAGATACTGTGTCTTGGGTTATCTGCATGTCGGTGATGTCGCCGCCGCGCGCGCGACGGTGCGCAGAATGGCGCCGTTGGTTACGGGTCGCGCGCTACTTTACGACGGTTTCTACAACTACCTTGCTTCGATGGTGTCGCAGCACGAAGGCGAACTCGCCCGCGCCGTAGAAGAGGGCCGTCGGGCGGTTCACTTGTCCAAGGCATCCGGCGTGCTTTTCGGGGAGGCGGCCTGCCTGCTGACCTTGGCTTCGGCACGGGCGAGAAACGGCGACACCGATGGTGCGTTGACCGACATCGGAGAGGCTCGCGCGATCAGTCTGCGGATGAATAGCAAGTTAATTACGTATTTGTGCGCCTTCACTGAAGCCAGCGTGAGGTTGCTACGCGGCGAACATGCGCAAACACTCGACGTCCTGCATGATGCGCTCACCCTCGCCAAGGAAGCAGGAATAGTGGGTCCCGCGCCATGGTGCCTGCGCCAAGAGGCGGCGACACTTTACAGCATGGCGCTTGAGGCTGGATTCCATCAGGACTATGTTCGCACGGCGATCGCGAAGACGCGGTTGCCGCCACCCCCGGATCTTTTGCCCGACCATTGGCCCTGGCCGATTCGCATCTTTACCCTCGGACGCTTTTCGTTGCTGCGGGATGACAAGCCGGTGCAATTTCATGTCAAAGCGCAGAAAAAACCGCTTGAACTTCTAAAGGCGCTTATCGCTTACGGCGGACGCGAGGTCAGAGAAGAGCGGCTCGCCGAGACGCTGTGGCCGGATACCGAGGCCGACGCCGCCGCCCAGGTGCTGGCCACCACGTTGCACCGGCTGCGAAAGCTCCTCGGTGACGAGGTGATCCAGCGCCAAGAAGGCCGCCTCACCCTCGAGGCCCGTTATTGCTGGGTAGACGTGTGGGCGTTGGAGCGACTGCTGGCCCGGGTCGAAGCCGTTTGTCGTGAGGGTCGGCTCGAGGAAATTCCGCCTCTGATCGAACGATTGCTGGCGCACTACCGAGGCGGTTTTTTACAAGGAGGGGACGACGCGCCCTGGGTGCTTAGTGTGCGCGAGCGCATAAGGACTAAGTATCTACGTCTTCTTGAAACCGCCGGTACCTGCCTGCGACAGGCGAACCAACACGAGCGCGCGCTTACCTGTTATCGCAGGGCCCTAGAAGTAGACTCGCTTGCCGAGGCGCTCTATCAAGGCCTAATGCGTTGCTATCTCGACCTGAATCGCCCGGCCCAGGCGCTGACGACGTATCGGCGTTGCTGCGAGATGCTCAGGCGCGATCTTCACGTAGCGCCGTCGGCCGATACGGAACGCCTGGCCCGAGAGATACTAGAATCGTAACGGGTCGTAGGCGCCGGCGAAGAACTGCCGCGGAATTCTTCCGAAATTCGATGAGGCACCTGATCTGTACCTAATCTGTAAACTCTTTTTCGCTAGTATTGGGACTGCAGGTGGTATTTTTCTGTGAGTTATCGGTCACGTTGTTCTAGGCCAGCGAGTCCTGGTGCTGGGAGCGGGTAGTCGCGCGGCCCAGATTGAATCGGTCCTGCACAAGCTTTAACTCGCGCGCAAGCACGGCGGGACATTTATCCTGCGTATCGAAGACACCGACCGTGAGCGC
>JBGPGJ010000358.1:0-3025 GCA_041483795.1 Sulfurifustaceae bacterium | reverse complement strand
GGCGATCGGGGCGGCGCTCATTGCCAGCGGTTTTTATTGGCCGGAGATCAAGGCGTGGCTGGCGCCGTCGCGCGAACCGGAATCCATCCGGATGCGCACCGAACCGTCCTCAGTTCGAGAACAAGAGCGTGACTCATCCTCGGTTCCTTCATCGGGGAAATCCACGCCGATCCTAACGTCGCCGAAACCGGCAAGCGCTACATCGGTCGCGCCGCGGACTGTTGCTTCGGCACCGACCGTACTCGAGCGCACGTTCAGCGGTCACAAGGACTGGATCCAGTCAGTGGTATTTTCCCCGGATGGAAAGTGGCTCGCCAGTGCCAGCACCGACCGCACGATCAAGGTGTGGGACGTTGTGAATGGCGCTTCGCTCGGTACGCTGCGCGGCCATGAGGGCGCCATCAATGCCGTGGCGTATTCGGCCGACGGCAAATGGCTCGCCTCCGCCGGCGATGATGGCTCGGTACGGTTATGGGACGGTTTTAGCGGCGGTCAGCGCGGGGCGTTGCGCGGGTCCGGTGGTTCGCTGTTTGCGCTTGCCTTCTCGCCGGACGGCAGGCTGCTCGCCGCCGCCGGTCGCGACCGGACTATTTTTGTTTGGGAGGTAGACAGCGGCGCGCGCGTGGCAACGCTCGAAGGACATAAGGGCGATATCTTCGCGCTCGCCTTCGCGCCCGATGGCAAGACGCTCGCTTCGGCGGGCGCGGACAAGACTATCCGGGTCTGGAGCCGTCGGACCTACGAGGAAACGGCAACGCTCGGTGGCCACAAGGACGCCGTGTTGTCGCTCGCGTTCTCGCCGGACGGGCGTTGGTTTGCCTCAGGCGATGCGGGCCAGTCGTTGCGGTTGTGGGATGCGCGCACGCTAGTTCATGTGCGCACGTTGACCAATTTTGGTCGCTCTGTGCTGTCGCTCGCGTTCTCCCCGGATAGCTACTGGCTTGCCGCCGGTACCGCGGACAAAACCATCGCTTTGTTCGAGGGAGACGAACGTGCGCTCGCGCACACGCTTTCAGGACATGACGATTTCGTTCAGAGCGTGGCGTTCTCGCCGGATGGACGTCGGCTCGCTTCGGGCAGCCGCGACCGCAATGTTCGACTTTGGCGGGCGAGTAAACCTTAACGGTTGGGCGGCGACAACGACTCCAGCGCCTCCGGCGTCAGCAGCAGCGACGGATCCACGCGACTGTTGTTGAGGCTCACGCTCCAATGCAGGTGTGGGCCGGTGACGCGCCCGCTGCGTCCGACCTCACCGATCTTGTCCCCCGTTTGCACGGGTATCCCAGGTCGAATGGAAATAGTACGCAGATGGTTGTACATTGTGATCAGCCCCTGTCCGTGATCCAAAAACACGGTATTGCCGTTGAAAAAATAATTTCCGGTTTCGATCACGATTCCGGGCGCCGGCGCGCGAATCGGCGCACCCTCGGGCGCAGCGATATCCAGACCGCTGTGGGGCGCACGCGCCTGTCCGTTGAAATAGCGTTGCAGGCCAAAGGTGCTGCTCAAACGCCCAGCCGCGGGTAAGGCGAGTCGCAAAGTAGGCGGGGTTTCGCTCCAGGTGGTAAAGGCGAGTGTAATCGCCTCTTGGTCGAGCGCGATGCGTTTTAATTCTTGTGGGCTGGGTTCGACGAACCGCTTCTCTTTGATGGTAACGTGCTGCACCTCGTACCTCTTCGGCTGGATCGTGAAGCGCGCCGTGCTTTGTTGGTCTCCCCGGCTTACCGCCAAGACGTGTTCTCCCAGAGCCACTCCTAATCCGAGTCCGACGACAGCGCACCAGCCCTCGGCGCAGGGCAGGACCATCACACGCTGATTGTTGAACGATACGTAGGGCGTTGAGGGGGCGTTGCCGATCGCCACGATCGCAATCCCACCCGGCACGGAATTCGCGCGCGGCAGCTCTTGGGCGTGCGCGTTCACGGCCGCCGCAAGCAGCAGCGCAAAAAACCGGCTAATCACGATGGATCTTTTCGACGCGGCACTCGAGTTTTCCGCGGGCAAGGCGGGCACGCACGCGCTCGCCGGCCTGAACGGTGGCCGCCTCACGTACCAGCGCACCGGTGTCCACACGTTCGACGATGGCATAACCGCGCGCCAGTGTCGCGAGCGGGGAGAGCGTGTGTAGAGCTTGAGCCGCCTGCCGTAGACGCGCGTCGGTGCGTTCGATTTGGCGGCGGATCTGTGTAACAAGCCGCAGAATGAGGTGGCGGCGTTCAAGCTCCGACGCGTGCAGCCGCGGACGTGGAGAACGCTCGCGCAATCGGGCGACCAGCGCGTTGAGTCGCTGACGCCATCGTCCTGCAGCCGTCTCCTGCGCCAACCTCAATTGCAGCGTGAGTGCCTGTAACTGCGCGCGCGTAGTTTCGATGCGGGCGCGCGGGTGAATGAGTCGCGCCGAAAGCCAGTCGAGATGCTGCGCGATGGTGCGCAGGCGATCGCGCATCATGCGGGCCAGGCGTTGTTCGATTCGCCGATACTGTTCCCGCCAGTCATCCTGATTAGGCGACAGCAGTTCCGCCGCCGCGGTGGGTGTGGGCGCACGTGCATCCGCCACGAGGTCGGCGATGGTGAAATCGGTTTCGTGGCCGACACCGGTCACGATGGGAATCGGGCAGAGGTAAATCGCGCGCGCAACGATTTCTTCGTTAAATGCCCACAGGTCCTCGAGCGAACCGCCGCCGCGGGCCAGAATCAGTACATCGCAGTCGCGGCGATTGCCGGCGATCGCGATCGCCTGCGCGATTTTTCCAGCCGCGCCGTCACCTTGTACCGGTACCGGGTAGAGCGTGACCGCGATGGCGGGGAAGCGGCGCCGTAAGGTAGTCAGGATGTCGTGCACCACGGCGCCCGATGGCGAGGTGATGAGGCCGATGCGTTTGGGCAGGCGCGGCAAGAGTTTTTTGTGCGCGATGTCGAACAGTCCTTCCTGCGCCAAGCGTTGCTTGAGCGCCTCGAACGCCCGGCGCAGCGCACCTTCACCGGCTTCTTCGATGTGCTCGACGATGAGTTGGAAATCGCCGCG
>JBGPGJ010000357.1:0-3049 GCA_041483795.1 Sulfurifustaceae bacterium | reverse complement strand
GGTGCGCGCGATGGAGATTATCCAGGAGCTTGAACCGGTTCGACGCGGCGTTTATGCCGGAGCGGTGGGCTATATCGGATGGAGTGGCAACATGGATACCGCCATCGCCATTCGTACCGCCGTGCTCAAGGATGGCAAGCTCTATATCCAGGCGGGCGGCGGCGTAGTGGCCGATTCCGTACCGAGTTTGGAATGGGAGGAAACTCTCAACAAACGCCGCGCCATGTTTCGCGCCGTCGCCATGGCCACGGCCGGGCTCGATAGTCGGGTACGGGAATAGCCATGCTGCTGATGATTGATAACTACGACTCTTTCACCTACAACTTGGTGCAATATCTGGGCGAGTTGGGTGAGGACGTGCGCGTCTTCCGTAACGACCGCATCGGTGTCGCCGAAATCGAGCGCCTGAAGCCGGCGCATATCGTCATCTCGCCCGGGCCGTGCACGCCGAGCGAGGCCGGGATTTCGGTTGAGACGATTCAGAAGCTGGGCAGCCAAATTCCAATCCTGGGTGTGTGTCTCGGGCACCAAAGCATCGCCGCCGCCTTCGGCGGGCGGATTGTGCGTGCGAAACAGTTGATGCACGGCAAGACCTCGATGATCCATCATATCGGCAAAGGGGTGTTTGACGGTTTGCCGAATCCATTCGAGGCCACGCGCTACCATTCGCTCGCGATCGAGCGCGAAGGCTTGCCCGATTGTCTCGAAATTACCGCCTGGGCCGAGGACGGTGAAATTATGGGCGTGCGCCACAAGACGCTTGCGGTCGAAGGGGTGCAGTTTCATCCCGAGTCCATCCTGACCCAACACGGTCACGCGTTGTTCGCGAATTTTCTGCGCCAGCATTAGCGCACCGCCTGGGCCGCATGCCGCACCGACATTCCAACTCTTCAGCGAATCCTGCGCCCGAAGACGGTCATGCGCACCGGCTGCTCGCGCGCAGGATGTCGTCGGTCGTGGTCGCGCTCACGATCATCGCGCCCTTCAGCACCGATGCTTACCTGCCGTCATTGCCGGATATTGCAGCCGAGTTCGGCGTCTCGGGCTTCTATTTGCAGCAGACCCTGAGTGTCTACATGATTGCATTTGCGGCAATGACACTCGTGTACGGGCCGCTCTCCGACACCTTTGGGCGGCGCACGGTAGTGCTTGTTTCGACAGTGGCGTACGTCGCGAGCTCGATCGGCTGCGCACTTGCCGCGAATGCCCATGCGCTACTCGCGCTGCGCGTGGCCCAGGGGCTTTCGGCGAGCGGTGGGCTGGTAGTGGGCCGCGCGATTATCCGCGACAGCTTCTCGGGGGCAGCCGCGCAGCGCGTGATGTCGCGCGTAATGCTCATGTTCGCACTCGCGCCGGCGATCGCACCGGTTATCGGCGGCTGGTTGCACGACGTCTTCGGCTGGCGCTCGGTATTCTGGTTCATGGTGTTTCTGGGCACAGCGGTATGGGTGTGGGTGGCGCTGTTTCTGCCTGAAACCTTGCCGCCGGCGGATCGCCACCCGGGTCATCCGCGCCTGATCGTTTCGGCCTATCTGCGCGCGCTACGGCGCGGGCGTTTCATGGCATTGGTGGCGGCGATTGCGTTCAACTTCAGCGGCTTTTTTCTTTATGTCGCCGGCTCGCCGGCGATCCTGTATCAGCACCTCGGCTACGGCGCCCAAGATTTCTGGCGGTTATTTCTGCCGCTGGTCGCGGGGTTAATGAGCGGGTCGTACATGTCCGGGCGCATGGCCGGTCATTACTCGCACGAGCAGGCGGTGGTAGCAGGATTCGTCATCATGACGGTGGCGGCGGTGGTTAACTTCGCCCTCAGTTTGTCGGTGCCCGCATCCGGCGTCACGGTGATTGCACCGCTTGCCGTCTATGCCTGCGGCGTGGCGCTCGCCATGCCAAACTTGAGCCTACTCGCGTTCGAATTGTTTCCCAAGAATCGCGGGCTTGCCTCGGCGTTGCAGAGTTTTGTCCAGATGGCGGTCGGCGCGCTCGTCGCGGGACTGCTGGTGCCGATGCTTGCTGGACACCTTGCCTGGTTCGCCGCCGGCATGCTGATCGTTAACATGATGGGGTTGATGTTCTGGTCGTGGTGCCGCTCGCTGTCTTGACCGTCGCCGCAATCACGCGACAAAATCGAACGCCATTCCGATTAACGACCGCAAACATCGGTCCACGGAAACATTCTCAACTAACGCCGAGTCCAGGAGAAGAATATGTCCATCACCCCGCAGGAAGCGCTGCAGCGCGTGATCGAGCATCGCGAGATCTTTCACGATGAAATGCTGGCGTTGATGCGCGCGATCATGACCGGCGAGGTATCGCAGGTCATGATCGCGGCGCTGATTGTCGGCTTGCGCGTCAAAAAAGAAACGATCGGCGAGATCGCCGCCGCGGCGCAGGTCATGCGCGAATTCGCCACCAAGGTGGACGTGCCGCAGCGCGAACACCTGTTGGATATTGTCGGCACCGGCGGGGATGCGGCGCATACTTTTAATATCTCGACGGCCTCGATGTTCGTCGCGGCCGCCGCCGGCGCGCGCGTCGCGAAACACGGCGGGCGCAGCGTGTCGAGCAAGTCCGGGAGCGCCGACGTCCTGGAGGTGCTGGGTGTCAACATCGCCTTGACGCCGCCGCAGGTGGCCGAGTGCATCGCCGCGACCGGCATCGGTTTCATGTTTGCACCCAACCACCATGCCGCGATGAAGCACGCCGCGCCGGTGCGCAAGGAACTGGCGGTGCGCACCCTCTTCAACATCCTCGGGCCGTTGACGAATCCGGCCGGCGCGCCGAACCAGTTGCTGGGCGTATTCCATCCGGACCTGGTAGGTATCCAAGTACGCGTACTCCAGCGCCTCGGTAGCCGTCACGTACTGGTGGTGTACGGATTGAACGGCCTGGACGAGATATCGCTCGCTGGGGAAACGATGATCGGCGAACTCGTGAACGGGTCGGTCCGCGAGTACACCGTTCATCCGAAGCAATTCGGTCTGCCGCTGTACGTCGGCGACGCGTTGAAGGTCGCCGATACGCTGGAATCGAAGGACAAGATACTCGG
>JBGPGJ010000356.1:0-3060 GCA_041483795.1 Sulfurifustaceae bacterium | reverse complement strand
GGTAAGAGTGCCGGAACGCGATACCACGCCGACAGGTCCCTTCTTATGAATATGACCGGGCATGATGCCGATCTTGATCTCATCCGGCGTGATCACACCGGGGCAATTGGGGCCCAGCAACAGCGTCTTCTTTCCTTTCATTTTGTGCTTGGTGCGAACCATGTCGAGCACCGGAATACCTTCGGTAATGCATACGATGAATTCGATGCCGGCCGCGACCGCCTCGTCAATGGCGGCTGCGGCAAACGGCGGTGGGACGTAAATGACCGAGCAGGTGGCGCCGGTCTCTTTCTTGGCCTCCGCAACGGTATTGAAGACAGGGATGCCTTCGAATTGTTGGCCTCCTTTCTTGGGCGTCACGCCGGCAACAAAGGTTTGCTTACCGAAGGCGTAGTTAGCGCACTGATGGGTGTGAAACATGCCGGTCTTGCCGGTAATCCCCTGTGTAATAACTTTTGTGTTTTTG
The DNA here is from genome assembly GCA_041483795.1 of Sulfurifustaceae bacterium. GTDB lineage: Bacteria > Pseudomonadota > Gammaproteobacteria > Acidiferrobacterales > Sulfurifustaceae > JAHFQD01. The sequence continues at coordinate 2,594 of JBGPGJ010000356.1, read as the reverse complement.
TTAACCAGAATGGACATAGTTACCTTCCTACCGCCTGCACCGCTTTTTGCGCGGCGTCGGCCATGTTGTTGGCAGAGATAATCGGCAGACCGGACTCTGCAAGTATTTTTTTCCCCAGGTCCACATTCGTTCCTTCCAGCCGCACAACCAATGGAATGGGGAGGCCGGTTTGTTTCGCCGCCGTCACCACGCCTTGCGCGATCACGTCGCATTTCATGATTCCGCCGAAGATATTGACCAGAATCGCCTTCACTTTGGAATTCTTCAGCATGATCTTGAACGCCTCGGTCACTTTTTCGGCGGGGGCGCCACCGCCGACGTCGAGAAAATTAGCCGGCGACCCGCCATAGAGCTTAATGATGTCCATGGTCGCCATCGCCAGTCCGGCGCCATTGACCAAGCAGGCGATATTTCCGTCCAGCGAGATGTAATTCAGCTCGTGCTTGGAAGCCTCGATCTCGGCTTCGTCTTCTTCGTCGAGATCTCTGAGCGCTTGAATGTCCGGATGCCGGAACAAGGCATTGCTATCGAAGTTTATCTTGGCATCCAACGCGAGCACGCGCCGGTCGCGCGTGAGAATTAAAGGGTTGATTTCAGCCAGCGAGCAATCCGTTTCGATAAAGGCTTTATACAGGCCTTTGAAAAAGGCCGTTGCTTCCTGCGCGGCAGCGGCGGGGATGCCGATCTTGCCCGCGATATCTTTGGCTTCCGTATCGGTCAACCCGGTCTCGGGATTAATAAATACTTTATGGATTTTCTCCGGGCTTTTGGCGGCAACTTCTTCGATTTCGGTGCCACCTTCGGAGCTCGCCATCAACGCGACTCGTTGACTGCCGCGATCCACGACCATGCCGACATACAATTCGGATTGGATATCCGCACCTTCCTCGACCAATAATCGTTTGACGACTCTGCCTTGCGGCCCGGTTTGATGTGTCACCAACGTCATTCCCAAGATGGCGCTGGCGTATTTTCTGACCTCATCGAGCGACCTTGCCAGCTTTACGCCGCCGCCTTTGCCACGCCCCCCGGCGTGTATCTGGGCCTTGACGACCCAGACCTTTCCGTTCAGCTCCGTTGCCGCGACAACCGCCTGTTCCACGGAAAAGCAGGGCACACCACGCGGGGTAGCAACACCGTATTTCCGTAAGATTTCTTTTGCTTGATACTCGTGAATTTTCATGAGCGCCCTAGAAGGGATTGGAAATCAAGATGATCACCTTGCATCTGCAGAACGGCGCAAGCTATAGCGATTGAAAAAATCGCTCTCATACATTTATCGAAAATACGTAGGGAAATCTTTACGTTAAAAAATTAAGTTACCCAATTTCTTTTAGTATTTGGTATACAATATACAAGAAATCAGATCTATTCTACAACCAAGCGGAGTTAATCGATGTCTGAAAGCCGGGGTTCAGTTGAAACTCGGCGCGGATTTATTTGACGCCACATTTGAATTTATATACCGCCTTTCGCGGCCAACCGGACGATCGTCTTTGTTCGATCCATTATCCCAGGATTGTCCCGACCTTGTCACCGAACGGCCGGTTCCGTCCACCGACGGCGGTGACGGGCCTCGCGGATGAGGCAATTAGGCATACACCTTGATACCGTAGACGTTCTTGAATCCACTTTGTGCGCCCAAGCATGTCTCGATATCGCGCGTTCATGTGACGCGAATAAGTCGTTAGGATGGTTCTATCCAACCCCGACAGGGTGGACATCCACGGTGGGCCAATTGTTTTTTGACGGCGGCGTACGCTGCGAGGTTGCGTGAACAAATCTGCTCTTACTTTTCGATCTCCATCCCTAACGTCACCGCACGTCACCTCGGCTGCATACAAGAGTGTCGACGGATGAATCTCGGAATTATAGTTGTCCTCACTCGGACAATCCAAACGCTCCCGATCAACATGGCTGGTCGTCGTTTGTTGGGGATGGCTATCTCTTGACCACGCTGGCCGCGCGAGCTGGCGAGGAACAGAGGCGCCACATCGGTGCGGACAGCGGCGGGCGGGGTCAATGCGGGGGGCTTCCAGGTAGAAACCCCACCCGACGGTTTCTGGGTTGCCCGGGGTCGGTTCTGCGGCACTGCGTCCGTGGTGTCAGCGGCACGCCGTTCGCGGTACCGGTAACCTGTTCGCGCTCCATGCGAAATCTCGCGTCGGTGGATTATTCCCGTTGACGGCTCGCAGAGGCGTCGCCAGATAAAATCATATATCCTTAGCACCTTTCAGGCTCCACCGGTGCCGAAGCGGCCGGCGGGGTATTTCATTGCCCGAGGAGTGAGCGCACGCGATGTTTAGCCGAAACATGACTATTAAGGGTTATGACGACGAATTGTGGAATTCCATCGTCAACGAGGCCCGGCGCCAAGAGGACCACATCGAACTCATCGCCTCCGAGAACTTCGCCAGTCCGCGTGTCCTCGAAGCACAGGGTACGGTGTTGACGAATAAATACGCCGAAGGCTATCCCGGAAAGCGCTATTACGGCGGCTGCGAATACGTGGACGTGGCCGAGCGCTTGGCGATCGAGCGTGTGAAGCAGCTCTTCGGCGCCGCTTACGCCAACGTTCAACCGCACTAAGGCTC
>JBGPGJ010000355.1:0-3068 GCA_041483795.1 Sulfurifustaceae bacterium | reverse complement strand
GAAACGCCTCAAACAGCGGGTGGTAGGCATAACTGCCCTCGGTGCCGGTGTGTCGCACCGTGAAATAATTGCGCCGGGCCAAGTCGTTCAAAATTCGCTCGGCGTTGACCGCGCCTGTCAATTGCTGCGCCACGGATACAGAAATTTTCGGAAGAAACGCGGTCTTGACCAGAAATTCCTGAATTGTCGGATCCGTGTGGCGAAAGATTTCGTTGGCGAAATAATCGAACAGGACGGTCGGATTATCGACTCCCGCGGCATGCGGCGTGTCAAAAACCGTGCGCGTTTGTTCCAACATCAGTACCAGGCCGGCAATCCATCCCTGAGTTTGTTCGTGCACGGCTTGTATCGCCGTACGCGACAGACGTTTTTTGTCTAGGCGCAGTGCGGCGATTCCGAGGCTCTCTTTTTCGGTCAGCTGCAACTCTTCCCAGCCAAGCACGGTGATGTTGCCCGAAGTCCGCAGGCGTGCGACAGCCGCGGGAGGTTCGTCGCGGCTGATGACGATGACGTTGATCCCCGAGGGAATCTCACTCAGTCCGTGCGGCAGAACTTCTTGGATCGCCGACTGTGCTGAAACATCCTGGTAGTTATCCAGTACCAGTACCGACGGCCGCTTAAGGCGGCTGAAGAGTTCGCGAAAGTAGTTGCGCGTGAACGTCGGTAGGCCGGCTCGGTACTCGGGCGTCAGCAGCGGCAGCGCCTTACGCCGGCGTGGCGTGGCCTGCTTGGCCGCAAGCCCGATGTAATAGAAGAATGAGGCAATGTCGCTATCGCCTGCGTCAATCTGATACCACAGTGTCGAGAGCTTGCGCGCTTTGAGATAACTGGCTATGAGCGTGGTTTTGCCAGCACCCGGTGGACCCTGCACCCAAACGACGGAATGCTTCGCGTGCGCCTTATCCAGCACGCTAAATAAGCGCTGGCGCGGATAGACGCGCGCCAAGGCCGGGCGAGTAACCTTGGCTAACCCGTATCGAGGCCTCGCCGCAATGGGTTTTTTTTCTGTCCTCCCGACCCGCGGGCTTCGAACGGATCGCGCGTCTGGATACTTGTGCTTCACGTGGTCTGTCACCGCCTTGTCGATCCTCTCCGCCGGATGAAAACCTCACACGGCGAAAAAATGGCGATCGAATGCTGAGTTGAAATGCAAAAACCCAGAACTCAAAACCCGCAATTCTTGCAGTTTGGCGTCCCCAAGGGGATTCGAACCCCTGTTACCGCCGTGAAAGGGCGATGTCCTAGGCCGGCTAGACGATGGGGACAAAAACGCTGATCGAAACTGCCACTTCACCCAACTCCGGAAAGATGGTGGAGCCAGCCGGGATCGAACCGGCGACCTCTTGCATGCCATGCAAGCGCTCTCCCAGCTGAGCTATGGCCCCGAGACCTGCGCAACCCACCCCTTAGAAAGCGCGCTACTTTACCTTCCCGTGCATTGTCGGGTCAAGCAACTCCGACAACTTTTTCAATATATTCCAAAGCTTTATCTATTCGAGCTAAAGTTTTTTCGCGACCCAGAAGCTCAAGCGTCAAATCGATCGGTGGCGACACCGCTCGACCTGCCACGGCTACTCGCAGCGGTTGGGCGACTTGGCCTAACTTGAGCCCGCGCGCCTCCGTTACCGCATTAACTGCCTCGTGGATGGACACCGCTACCCACGGTGACAAGTGTGCCAACCGGCTGCGTAAATCGCCAAACAAATCTCGCGTCTGGGGCTTTAAATGAATGGCGGCATCCTTGGAATCGTAGGCATCGAAATCCCGGTAGAAAAACACGCTGTTCTGCGCCATCTCCGCCAACGTCTTGGCGCGTTCGCGCTGAACCTTTACCACCTCCACGAGCGCCGGGCCAGTCGTGGGATCGATGCCGAGCTTGCCAAGATGATAACTCAGATGACGCGCGACGTGTTCCGGATCGCCGGTCTTGATGTAATGTTGATTCAACCACAGCAGCTTCTCCGGATTGAACGAAGCGGCCGAGCTATGCACATCCACGATGTCGAAAAGTCCGATCATTTCGTCAATCGAGAAGATCTCCTGATCGCCGTGCGACCAACCCAGACGCACGAGATAGTTGAGCAAGGCCTCGGGCAAATAACCGTCATCGCGGTACTGCATCACGCTCACCGCACCGTGACGCTTGGACAGTCGCGCCCCCTCGGCGCCGAGAATCATCGGTACATGCGCGTACAACGGCGGTGAAACACCGAGCGCTTTCAACATATTCAATTGGCGCGGCGTGTTGTTAAGGTGGTCATCGCCCCGAATGACATGCGTGATGCGCATGTCCATGTCATCCACCACCACGGTAACGTTATAGGTCGGCGTGCCATCGGCGCGAGCGATGATAAGATCGTCGAGCTCGCTGTTCTCGAATACCACGCGCCCGCGGATCAGGTCCTCGACCACGACTATACCGTCCTGCGGATTCTTGAACCGCACCGCCGGGGGAACGCCGGCCGGCGGAATTGGCACGCCGTGACGGCATTTACCGTCGTAGCGTGGTTTTTCTTTGCGCGCCATCTGGTCGGCCCGCAGTTGCTCCAGCCGCTCTTTGGAACAATAACAATGATACGCCCGTCCCTCCCGTAGCATTTGCTGGATAACTTCCTTGTAGCGCGGGAAGCGTTGCGTCTGGAAGAATGGGCCTTCGTCGTATTCCAGCTCGAGCCAGGTCATGCCTTCGAGGATGGCGTTTACCGATTCGGCGGTTGAGCGCTCACGGTCGGTGTCTTCGATACGCAGGATAAATGTCCCGCCGTGCTTGCGCGCGAGTTAAAGCTTGTGCAGGACCGATTCAATCTGGGCCGCGCGACTACCCGCTCCCAGCACCAGGGCTCGCTGGCGTAGAACATCGTGACCGATAACTCGCAGAAAAACACTACCCGCAGTCCCAATACTAGCGAAAAAGAGTTTACAGATTAGGTACAGATCAAGTGCCTCATCGAATTTCGGAAGAATTCCGCGGCAGTTCTTCGCTGGCGCCTACGACCCGTTACAATTCTTGTATCTCTCGGGCCAGGCGTTCCGTATCGGCCGACGGCGCTACGTGAAGATCGCGCCTG
>JBGPGJ010000354.1:0-3079 GCA_041483795.1 Sulfurifustaceae bacterium | reverse complement strand
GCCGCCTCCGGAGCGGGTAGACCGAGCACCCAATAGATAAGTCCTTCGAACGGCACATCCCAACCGGTCGTGCGCGCGAGCAATTGCTGCACCGAGGAGTCGCGATAGAGCTTGTCGTTCGCGTCGCGCAGTTCGGCGCCGCTTTTATCTTGCGTCAGGCGCACGTGTCCACCGCCGAGCGGGCCGGTGAGATCGATGCGGTGTCGATCCCCTTCGCGCACCCATTGAAGCGAGGCCTGGAATCCCTCGTCGGCGGTGCGCAACGCTAACCGCCCGCGGATGTCCCAGGCGTTCACGTGCGCAAGCGAAGCTTGGCGCTTTTGCCACGCGGCTTGCGGATTGGCTACGTGTGGACGTTCAGGCAGCGCGGCGCAACCGCCAAGCAGTGCCGCGAAAAAGATGAGAAGTAGACGCACTAACGGATTGTTGAAGAAGTCAGGATAGGAATCAATGGTGAGACGGAGTTGTCACGAATGTCCGGTGGACATTCGTGCCGTCGAACGGGCGCATGTGATTTTCATGCGCCCAGGTCGCAATACACCGCCGTGGATACGGCGCAACAAGACTGCCCGTCGTGCTAAGGCTTGAACTTCTTGATGACGCCCAGCAGCGCGTCGCTGTCAGGAGTTTCCCGCAGCGCGCGACTCCACACCGACTCCGCTTCGTTACGCTTACCCGTGACCCACAACACCTCGCCCAGATGCGCGGCGATTTCGGCGTCGTTACGGATCTCGAGCGCGTGTCTGAGGTGCTTGATCGCTTCGGTATGATTGCCGAGCCGATAGTACACCCAACCGAAGCTGTCGAGCACAAACGGATCGTCCGGTTTGAGCGCGACCGCTTGCTGTAACAGCTCGAGCGCCTCCTGGTGACGCGCGGTGCGATCGGCCAGTGTGTAACCGAGCGCGTTGAGCGCGTTGGCGTTCTTCGGGTCCGTCTTCAGGATCGCGCGCAGGTCGGATTCGGCCAGCTCCAGCATATCGAGCTTCTCGGCCACGAGCGCGCGGGCATAGAGCAGGTCCTTGTCATCGGGCACCGCCACGATCGCTTCGTTCAGCGCCTCAAGCGCCTCTTTAGGGCGCTTGGCGTCGCGCAGGATTTGTTCTTCGGCGAGCGCGCGTTGTACGCGTTGCCGATCGTTCTCGAGCGCAATCGCGTGCAGGCCGGCAAGCGCGCCTTCGACATCGCCCTGCTTGGCGATGACGGTGGCAAGACGCTGTTGCGCCTCGAAGTAGCTCTCGCCGTCATCCACCTCTTTGTACCAGCGGATCGCCTCGTCGTAACGCTTTTCCTGTTCCGCCACCTGACCGAGATACAACCGCGCCTGATCGTTATCCGGTCGCAACTCGAGCGCGCGTCGCAGATAGCGCTCCGCTTCCCCGGGGCGATTCGTCTGCAAAGCCAGCAATCCCGCGGCGTAGATCGCATCGGCGTCCTCCGGTTTATCCGCGAGCACGCGCTTGAATTGCGCCAGCGCCTTGTCCCACTGCTTCTGGTCAATCAGGAAACGCGCGTAGTTCAGGCGCACGCCAGTTGCCTTCGAATAGCGATCGAGGAACGATTCGTAGAACGCGAGTGCGCCCGGCACATCCTTCTGCGAGATGAAGACGCGCACGCGGAAGATGGCCGCCTCTTCCGAATCCGATTGGCGCTTGAGCGCGGCATCCGCCGAGCGGGCGGCGGCATCGAGATCGCCCGCGCGCACGGCGAGGTGCGCGGCGTACAAATGCGCCCCCGCCGAATCGGGGTGGCGTTGCACCAGCGTCTGCATCAATTCCGTTGCCATTGTGCGATTACCGTAGCGCCCGAGCACCGTGGCGGCGCGCAGATAACCTTGATCGAGTTGGCCGCGCGCGCTTTCGAGTGCGAGGATCTGTTCGAGTTGAAGCTGCGCCTCCGCGGGACGCGCCAGTTCCAGCAACACCATGGTCAGCGCTTCGCGCGCCTCGACGTCTTTCGGTCGCAGCTCGACCCACAACTGCGCCGCTTGCAGCGCCTCATCCAACTCATGGGCATGAAAAGCCGCGAGCGTCGCGCGCTCGGCGAGACGCGGGTCGCGCGTCTTTTGCGCTACGCGTCCGAGCAATGGGGCGGCGATACCGAGCTGGCCGCGCTGCACCGCCAACTCACCGACCAGAATGTCGTACAGCACGTCCGGCTCGAGCGCCACTCGGGGCAAATCGTCGCGCGGCTCGTTCGCTGCGGGCGTGGCGGCGGCCGGTGCCATGGTGGGTGTGGCCGTGGCGCAACCGCCAAGCCAACCTGCCGCGATCAGGATGACGATAAAACGTAGGGAGAAGTGGCTCATGTCGCTCTCTGCCCGACTTTCAGCTGTGGGCGCAATACAATTATAAGGTGACGATTGGACAGCCGGGTGTGACGGAGATTCACTGAATAAGGATAAGGTATGTACACCCGAATTTGTCCGCTTTCACCAAATTATAGCAGGATGCTGAAAAACTCATTTTTCAGCACCTTGCCGGTACCGTCACCAGGCGCCGGTAACCGGCGCCGATGTAGCGGCGGGGAGTGATAAAATGATTTTGTTCGCGAGTTCTTGACACCGAACCTCGATACCGCAAAATCGCCCATACTTTCAGAAATCCCAGCATGCGCCTGCTCGCCTTCGGTATCAATCATCGCACCGCGCCGGTGGACGTGCGCGAGAAGGCTGCATTCGCCCCGGAACGGCTGGCCGAGGCGCTGCGTGAGGTGACCGCGCGCGGCGCGGCCGAGGCGACCATCCTTTCCACCTGCAACCGCACCGAGGTGTATTGCGGGCTCGATGCCGTGCGCGAGGAGCCCCTGATCGAGTGGTTTTGCCGCTACCATCGCCTGAGCCCCGAGGCTCTCGGACCCTACCTTTATCGCCACCCCGACCAAGCCGCGGTGCGTCACGCTTTTCGCGTTGCCGCGGGCCTCGATTCCATGGTGCTCGGCGAACCGCAAATCCTCGGGCAGATGAAAGATGCCTTCATCACCGCGCACAAAACCGGCACCACTGGCAAAATTCTCAATCGCCTGTTCCAGGAAACCTTCTCGGTCGCGAAACAAATTCGCACCGATACGGCGATCGGCG
>JBGPGJ010000353.1:0-3094 GCA_041483795.1 Sulfurifustaceae bacterium | reverse complement strand
CCGCGCAATTTCTCCTGGCGCCACAAACTTGCCCCGGCGCGCTGATCGAATGCGAGTACCCATCCTTTGTCGTCGGCGATAAAGACTGCGTCGCGATCGGCATCCAACCCGGCATAGGACGACACATCGCGCGTCCACAGCTCGCGTCCCGTGCGCATGTCCACCGCGATGCCCCTGCCCTGATAGGCGACCGCAAACAGGGTATCGCCCCACAACAACGGCGCGGAATCCACATCCACCAACCGTTCGATTTCATTGCGCCCACGCGGCTGCGCCACGGCGTACTCCCATAACAGCTTACCATCCTTAAGCTGCAGCGCCACGATCTTGCCGTTGGCGAACCCTGCAAGTACAAAGTCGGCGGCAACCACCGGCGCGCTCGTGCCATGCAACGACAACGCAGGTTCGCTGCGATCGAATACCCACAACTGCTTGCCGTCGTTGGCGTTCAGGCCGACAATTCTGCCGTCCACCGTCTGCACTACCACAATACCTTTCCCGATCGCAGGCGGCGCCTGCACCTCGCTCGATACCTTTCCCGACCAGCGACGCTCTCCGCTCCCGGCATCGAGCGCGACCACCTCGCCCTTGCTCGACCCGACGACCACCAGACCCTCGCCCACGCCGGTGGCGCCGGTGACCGGCATTCCGATGTCCGTTTCCCAAAGCAATCGCCCGGAGTCCGCTGTCAGAGCGTGCACCTGTCCTTCGGCGTTGGTCACATAGATCGTTTTGGCATCGAGTACGGGTGCCAGTCGCGCGTCGTATTTTCCGGCGAGCGATCCGACATCTGCGGTCCATAACTCGCGCACTTCCATCTCGGGCGTGAACTCCACGAGTGTCGCCGGTGGTTCCTGTTCAATCCGGCTACTCGATGCGCAACCGACGAGCGCTATCGCCACTGCATAAAATATCCAACGCACGCGATTCATGGCTGTTTCTCGGGTCCCAAATCATCGAGCTTCATGTTGATGACCGAGACATACGCCGATCCAGGCGCCAAGTACTTGAGCGCCTCGTGATACGCGGCGCGTGCGGCGTCGCGCTGACTCTGCGCCACAGCGAGATCGCCTTTCAGCTCGTAATACTCAGCTTCGAAACCGGCAACATCCTTTACTTGCACCAGCGCCGCAACGGCTTGCACCTCGCCGGCATCCAATAACAATCGCGCCAGCCGCAGCCGTGCGGTGTGTTGCGTGGCCGCGTCCTTCGCATGCGCCAACGTCCATTCCAGGCGTTGACGCGCGAGCGTTGTATCTCCAGCGTCGTGCGCCTGGCGCGCGAGCAATAACGCCGCCATACCGGCATAGGGCGTGGAAGAATATTCGCCGATCAACTTTTCGCCGGCGGCGCGCGCTTCGGATTTGTTGGCGCGCAACTCCACGAGCAATTGATCGTAAAGCGCCGAGGCCGCCTCTCGCCCGGCCTCTCGCTGTTGGGTCCAATAGCGATAGCCGAACACTACGGTGACCCCCAGTAACACCCCGACGACAAGTGAACCGCCGTAGGTCTTCCACCATGCTTTGAGTTGATCCAGCTCTTCTTGCGACGAATAGGCGCTCACGTAATCTTCTCCAAATTCATTCGTTCAGCTTGTGTTTGATATAATCGGTAATATCGGATTGCACGATCTCGACTTGTGCCGACTCGCGCCGCAAATCTTTCACCGCCACGACACCGCGTGCGTGCTCTTCCTCGCCCAGCAACAACGCCAAGCGCGCACCGCTGCGATCGGCGCGCTTCAATTGGCTCTTGAGGTTTCCACCCCCGGCGTCGCATTGCACACGCAAACCGATATCGCGCAGTCGCTCGGTTAGAATCAATGCGGAGGTCATCGAGACCTCCCCGAGTGACGCCACGTACACCTGCGGCGAAAACGAAACCGATACCGCATTTTGACGCATCGGCAACTCGACTAGGCGCTCGAGCCCAATCGCGAAACCCGCCGCCGGTGTCGCCTGGCCGCCGAGCGTTTCAACCAATCCGTCATAACGCCCGCCGGCGCATACCGCCGATTGCGCGCCGAGCTTGTCGGTCACCCACTCGAACACGGTACGCGTATAATAATCGAGTCCGCGCACCAGTCGCGAATTGACTTCGTAGGTAACGCTCGCCGCGTCCAGCGCGGCGCAAAAAGCCTCGAAGTGCCGGCGCGAGTCGAGATCGAGATGTTGCATGAGCGCTGGGGCATTGGCGATTACGTCGTGCATCGCCGGGTTTTTGCTATCGAGCACCCGCAATGGATTTTTATCGAGTCGACGCTGGCTGTCTTCGTCTAATTCGGCACGCCGTGAACGCAGATACGCCACGAGCTTTTGGCGATACGCGGCGCGCGCTTCCGCTGTACCGAGCGAATTGATCTGCAGCTGTAATCCTTCCACTCCTAAAGCGCGCCACAACCGTGCACAGAGCAGGATCAATTCAGCGTCCAGCGCCGGACCTTGCATGCCGAAGGCCTCGACACCGATCTGATGAAACTGACGCAAGCGTCCTTTTTGCGGGCGCTCATGGCGAAACATCGCCCCGGCGTACCAAAACCGTTGAATCTGGTTATGCAGTAACCCGTTCTCGATGCCGGCACGCACGCAACCCGCCGTCCCTTCGGGCCGCAACGTCAATGACTCGCCATTGCGATCCTCGAAGGTGTACATCTCCTTTTCGACGATGTCGGTGGCGGCGCCGATCGAACGCGCGAACAATTCGGTCTTTTCGAGCAGGGGGAAACGGACCTCGCGGTAGCCGTAAGCCTCGAGCACTTGCCGTGCCGTATCCTCCACGGCGTGCCAGCGCGCGGCGGCCTCCGGCAGCAGATCATTCATCCCCCGAACGGCCTGAATGCTTTTCAACTCGAACCTCAGCCCGATTTCTGGATGGGAATGACCTTCTTCGTCAGGTCGGGGTCGTCCTTGCGCCGACGCAGCTGTTCGCGGATGACGCGCTCGAGCTCGTCCAGCAGTTGGTCGTTCGGGATCTTGTGATCCGCTTTACCATCAATATACAGCAAGCTCGGACTGGCACCGGCAAGCCCGACCTGGGCCGCGCGCGCCTCGCCGGGACCGTTGACGCAGCAACCGATCACCGCCACGTCTATCGG
>JBGPGJ010000352.1:0-3106 GCA_041483795.1 Sulfurifustaceae bacterium | reverse complement strand
CGCGCGTGCGTGGTTGGCCTCGCTGTCGCCCGTCAACAACGCCGGTTCGGCGCGCGAGCTTTATCAAAGTCTGTACACGCTCAACCGGATGGATTTGGAGTTCGGCCAGCGGTTGGAACTGATGGGGCTTTATCGAGGACCGACCGAAGAAGCCTCAAGTTCCCTCCAAGCGGCTTTCAACCGCATCTCTTTCCCCATGTCGGGCAAGCTGCGCCAGTTGGCTGAGTTTATTTGCCAACTCTATGTCGAGATGGCCTATGGTTACAAGCTCTGTGTGCAGGATCTGCCGCAGGGTTGGTTACCGTGGCGTCGGCGCCATCTACTCGCACCGGCAACCGAGCGTGCGTTGTATTACCTCGGCGAAGTCTTACTGCGTTCTTATCAGCTCTATCTTCCGTATCCAGTCGGGATTTGGCGCGATGTGTACACGTTGTACGGATATGCCGAACGTCATGGGAGGCATGAGGAGCAGGTGGATGTTGAGGAAAAGGGAGTGGGAATTGTCAACGTTTCCGTTTCGCAGCGTTACCGTCGTCTCTTAATTTTGGGCGTCGCCAATCCTTATCAGATGCCATTCGGCGAATGTGCGACGGCATATCGTTTTCTGCGATACTGGACGGAACAAGTGCGCATTGACGGTTTATTGTCGCGCTCGGACAGTATTGGTTGTTTCCTCATCGATCCGACGGCGGATGCGCCCCCCACGCCGCTGGGACGCGCGACGAGCAGCACGGCGAAAGCCGAATTGCGAGTGCTGGATACGAACGAGCTCATCCGAACCTTGCATGTATTCCTGCGACGATTGGACAGGGGGGAAACGGCGGGAGAACTCCAATTGGGTGTGGAGTGTCTCGATAGCGCATGTCACGATATGTTGCAGCGCCTACATCGCGCTTATGCGCAGACCGCGTCGCGCCGACATTCCCGAATCAAGCGCCATGAAACAGTATTGGTGTGTGCGGGGATTGGGGCCGTGCACTTCTTTGCTAGCGGTCAAAAACCATTGGTGCCGCTGACATTGGCGATCGCAAACGATGCGCCGTTTAGCATGAGAGACATATCGGTGGTTGCAGATGCCGAGGGAGACGAAGCCTACGTGGCCTTGGACGAGCCCGGCGATGATCGGACTGCACCGCGCGCGACGACGCACGACAGCTTTAGGATTGACCGATGGCAGGTGCGCGACGTCAGTCCGGAGGGTTTGCTGCTGACACAAGATGGAGAACCGAGCGTGAAATTACGAGTCGGGGATGCGCTCGGAATTCAGCGCACCAACGCGGTGGGACATTGGAATGTCGGCATCGTGCGTTGGTTTAAGGCGCACGGGGAAAACGGAATCGAAGCGGGTGTGGAGTTGATTTCGCCGGATGCAGCCCCGGCTTCGCTGCGGGCCGTCGCGGAAAACGAAACGTCGGTACCGGTCCCGGTATTGTCATTGCCGGCGGTCGAGGCGGCTCACCGACCGGCGAGCCTTTTGGCTCCGCGCGGGGTGTTGCAGGTAGGCAAGGATTTTTTCTTGGCTGAGGCGGATCGTTCCACGCGCCGTGTACGGATTCTCGATGCAATCGAGCGTACCGGTGCAGTGGAGCAGGTCGTCGTGGGAAACATGCTCGAGTGATTTACGCCTTGAGATCGGGCGGAAGTTTCGACCCGAGCCGTGCGATCATTTCCTGGTGGATTTTCGGGTTGCCGGCGAGGATGTTGCCGCTATCGAGGTAATTCGCGCCTCCGCGCAGATCGCTGACCATGCCTCCGGCCTCCTGAATCAGCAGGCAGCCCGCCGCCATATCCCAGGGGCTGAGTCCGAACTCCCAGAATCCGTCGAAACGCCCGCAAGCGACATGCGCCAGATCCAACGCCGCCGAACCTGCGCGGCGCACCCCGCTCGTTTCCTCGATAAACGTTCTCAGGGTTTCCATCCAGGTGTCGAGATGGGCGTGTGAGCGAAAGGGAAAGCCAGTGCCAAGGAGCGCATACTCGAGTTGCTGCACGCGACTGACGCGGATGCGACGGTCATTGAGGTGCGCCCCGTCCCCGCGCGAGGCGGTGTAAAGTTCGTTCTTGTAGGGATCGAATACCACCGCCTGCTCCAGCCGGTCTTTGTGGCGCAATGCAATCGAAACGGCGAACTGCAGATAGCCGTGGAGAAAGTTAGTGGTGCCGTCGAGTGGATCAATGATCCAGCAGTAATCGTTTCCTTCCTGTGCGCCCGTTTCCTCAGCCACGATGGCGTGGTCGGGATAGGCATAGCGTAGAACCTGGATGATCTCCGCTTCGGCCAGATGGTCCACCTCACTGGCGTAGTCGGCGCGACCCTTGACCTCGACGGTGAGGCGCTCGAGGCGATCCAGATGGCGCATAATAACGGTGCCGGCGCGCCGGGCCGCCTTGACCGCCGTATTTAACATCGGATGCATATGGTTTGGGAACTGTTAAAGATCGGACAAACGGACGGCATTGTAGCCGGGAAACGGTGCGCTGGAAACGAAAGTTGATTTGAACACCGCTGGATGTTTTGCATGACCATAATTTATGCCGCTTGATTCCATCCGTATCGTGCTATCCCGCCCGACCCATCCGGGCAATATCGGCGCCGCCACGCGCGCCATGAAGAACATGGGGTTGCGAGAGCTGTTGCTCGTCGCGCCGGAGAAATTCCCGCATCCGGAGGCAGTCGCGCGCGCGGTCGACGCTGCGGATATTCTTGAGCGTGCGCGGATATGCGTCACGTTGGAACAGGCGCTCGGCGATTGTCGGCTGGTCATTGGGACAAGCGCTCGCAATCGTCGCATTGGTTGGCCGACGCTGATGCCGAGAGAGTGCGCACAACGGCTGGTCGTCGCCGCGGCGCAGGGGCCCGTGGCGCTAGTTTTCGGCCAGGAGCGCACCGGACTTACCAATGAAGAGCTCGATCGTTGTCAGTACGTGGTCACGATCCCGACGAGCCCAGAATACTCTTCGCTCAATCTAGCCGGTGCGGTGCAGATTCTCGCGTATGAAATCTTTTCGGCCAGTACTGTGGGTGGGGTCGGGAACGACGAGATGCGCGGCGAACCGCTGGCGACCGCCGGGGAACTGCAACTGTTTTATGAACATCTGGAACAGG
>JBGPGJ010000351.1:0-3124 GCA_041483795.1 Sulfurifustaceae bacterium | reverse complement strand
GCGATCGTGCAATTTCTTCAGCGCAAGTGGGCGAAGGAGCTGGATTACCGTCTGATCAAAGAGCTCTGGGGCGTGGATGAGAATCGAATCGCGGTACGTTTCGCCTATGAGTGGCACGATGACTCGGGCAGCTGGTTCCGCTCCTACGGCAATGAGAATTGGGAATTCGACGGGCACGGCCTCATGCGGCGCCGGGTTGCAAGCATCAACGATTTTCCGATCAAGGAAGCTGACCGTAAGTACCGCTGGCCGCTGGGCCGCCGTCCGGACGATCATCCAGGCCTGTCCGACCTTGGCCTATGAAAGCTGCCGTAGCTACCGTTCCGATACCGCCAATTGCTGGATGACAGCAGTATCGTTTTCGAGGAATTTGTTTTGGGTTCCCTGCGCGCTCCGGTGGCCGGTTACCTTAAACGATAGCCAGCGTAGGTGAATTGGGGCGTTTTATTCAGACGATATCGACGCCTGCGAATTCTTAGTCTGTACTCCGTTGGCTCTGGGCTCCTGGGATTGGCGTTCCTGCTGCTCATGGCACGCAGGCCGAGTCACGGGCGGGCACCGGTCTCTATGAGTGTCTGGCCTCGGGTGTATTGTCTTTGTAGGTGTTGGTATTCGCGGCTATGGTATGGTGGCACAAGGCATACCGCGTAACGCCTGGGAATATTTCATGGTCAGGCGCTGCCTAAGCTTCGGTTCGAGGAGGCCCGTTTGCAAATGCCGAAAGTCGGGCGACACTCGCGGCTCTTGGCTTTGAAGAAACCGAAAGAGTGATCTTTTATCGAAAGGCGCTTCAATGAACAACTGCCCAAGCATGCAGTTGAGACGGACGCGCACAAAGAACGGCGTGCGCCGGCCACCCACCTCGTCAGGAGTTCAACGATGCTCAAAATCGCGTTCGGATTTTCCAGCCTGATCTTGCTCGCGTCCTGCGCAACCATGCCACAGGTATCGCCTGCCGTACGTTCTGACCTTGCGCCCACAGGCAAGCTGCGTGCCGCGATCAACTTCGGAAATCCGATTCTCGCCTTGAAGGATGCGTCCACCGGCGAGCCGCGTGGGGTTTCGGTCGACCTTTCCCGTGAACTCGCCAGGCGCCTCGGCGTGTCGGTCGAGCTCGTGACCTTCAATGCCGCCGGGAAAGTGGTAGAGGCGCTCAAGGCCAAGGAGGTGGATGTCGCCTACGTCGCGATCGACCCTGCGCGCGCGGTCGACATCAGCTACACGGCACCCTATGTCGTGATCGAGGGCGCCTACCTCGTGCCGCAGGGGTCGCCGATCCGCGCCAACGCGGAGGTCGATCGCGAGGGCGTGCGCGTGGTGGTCGGGGCGGGAAGCGCCTACGATCTCCTCCTTTCGCGCGAACTGAAGCATGCGAAAATCGTCCGCGCACCCACCTCCCCGACCGTCACGGATACACTCGTCGCGCAAAAGCTTGAGGTCGGCGCCGGCGTGAAACAGCAACTCGAGGCCGATGCCAAACGCATTCCCGGATTGCGTCTGCTCGACGGCCGCTTCATGGTGATCAATCAGGCGATGGGAACGCCAAAGGGCCGCGAGGCCGGCGCGCGTTACCTGCGCGAGTTCATCGAGGAGATGAAGGCCTCGGGATTCGTCGCCCGGGCGCTTGAAAAGAGCGGCGTCGACGGCGTATCGGTCGCGCCCAGGGCGCCGGTTCAGTAGAATTCAAACCATGGCTCACAAAGGCGACGCGCCGCAAGCGGCGCACCTGAAGCCGGATATTGGGCAGCAGCGTTAGGGCCCATATATGGCCGCGTGGCTAATTCCCGCACTAAAGGCTGTTCTGCCTCACATCGGAACGATCATTTCCGCCGCCGCGCCGGTGTTCACGAAGAAAAAAGCTAACGCCGTTGCCAATCAGACGTTGTTGCTACAACAGCAAATCACGGAGCTTCAATCAGCGGCGTCGCAAAACGCGGCGCACATCAAAGAGCTAGCGGCACAACTCCAGAGCACAGTGGCGGCATTGGAACAAGCCGCCTCGATTGCGGAAATAAAGCTTCAGCGCGCGCTCTTGTTTTGTGTTGCCGCGACGGTTTTGTCCGCGATCTCCCTGTGTGTCGCACTGTTCCTCATTTTCGCGCGATGAGCCCTACCTTTTAGCTCTAGCGGACGTGCCGAAACCCCCGTGCCAAATGCGTCAATCATAGTGACACGCCGCTCAACGCATCGGTTGGCAGCATGGGACCTCTATGACGAGTGACGAACAATCCATTCGCCAATTGGTCGCGACGTGGCACCGTGCCACTGCTGATGGCGATGTACCTCAGATTCTGAAACTCATGTCCGAGGATGTCGTTTTCTTGGTCGCCGGACAGCCACCGATGCGTGGACGGCAAGGTTTTGAGGCTGGGCTTCGTTCCCTTCTGCAGCATCACCGAATTGAATCAAGTAGCAACATTCAAGAGATCGGAATCTCCGGCGATTTGGCGTACTGCTGGAGCCATCTGTCGGTCACCGTTACTCCGCTGCAAGGCGGTGCGCCAAAGCGCCGAACGGGCAACGCGCTGACGATTCTTCGCAAAGGCATCGATGGTGTTTGGGTTGTTGTCCGCGACGCCAATATGCTTGCGGCTGAGCCGTCGGGAAATCCCTGAGCGTGACGCCGCCGAGCCCCAGAAGACTGGCGAAAAACCGACTTTGTTTGCGCTTTTTCTGAGGTTCTCTTCGATGTAATTTGTTAAACCGCAAGCCGGAGGAACTCTTGGGCGGTTTTGAACAGGATATTATTCCTATCTTCCGGGCTGAGGCTGACGCCGGTTAATTGCCGCAACGGATGTTCCACGCCCATATCGAACGGATAGTCGCTGCCGAGCATGATTCGGTGGCTGCCAAATTTCCGGCACAGCAGTTCCAGCATCTGCGGGTCATGGGTAAGGGTATCGAAGTATAGTTTTTGCGCGTAGGTGCTCGGCAAGCGCGAGATGAATTTCTTGGCCTCGGATCTGACCGAATAACCATGGTCCAACCGCCCCAGCAGCGCCGGCAAACTGCCGCCGCCATGAGCAAAACACAGGCGCAGTTTCGGCAATCGTTCCAATACTCCGCCGAGGATAAGCCGCGCGATGGCGAGCGAGGTGTCGGCCGCATAACCGACCATGAACGG
>JBGPGJ010000350.1:0-3133 GCA_041483795.1 Sulfurifustaceae bacterium | reverse complement strand
TGATCGCCGCCCGCATTGCCTCGAGATCGTGACCCCATGCACGCGCCGGTGTAATCACCGCCTTGGCGCCCACCGCCTGTGTCACGATCGGATAAACCGCAAACGCATGCGCCGAGAACACAACCTCGTGCGCTGAGGTGGCGAAAGCGCGCGCGGCGAGCTCGAGTACGTCGTTCGAACCGTTACCAACGGTAATCTGAACGGCATCAACGCCGAGGCGCCGCGCCAGCGCCTGTTTCAGCGCAAAACCGTTTCCGTCCGGGTAACGCCGTATGTCATCGAGCGCAGCACGAGCCGCCGCAAGGGCATTCGGGCTTGGACCCAGCGGGCTCTCGTTGCTCGCGAGCTTTACCGCGCCGCGAATACCGTACTCGCGCTCCAGTTCTTCGAGTGGCTTGCCCGGCTGGTAGGGCGAAAGTCCCTGTACGCCCGGCGTGGCCAGAGACAATGCGTTCCAGACCATCACAGAACGGCCTTGGGGTACGAACCCAGCAGTTTGAAGAACGCCGCTTCGCGCTCGAGCAGTTTCAATGCCTGCGCGACGCGGCGGTCCTTGATGTGACCGTCTATATCGATGAAGAACACGTATTCCCACGGCGTGCGGCGCGAAGGACGCGACTCGATACGCGTCATGTTGATGCGCCGACGCGCGAGCGGCGTGAGCAACCGGTACAGACTTCCGGGACGGTTCTTGCCCGAGAGCAACAGACTGGTCTTGTCCGACCCGCTCGGTACAGTCTCGAGATCGCCGATCACCAGAAAACGCGTGGTGTTGTCCGGCTTGTCCTCGATATTGGCGGCGATTACCTTAAGACCGTAAATCCGCGCGGCCGAATCGCCGGCAATGGCAAGCACGCCTGGTTCCTGCGCCGCGAGTCGCGCCGCCTCGGCGTTGGATGATACCGCCAAGCGCTCCAGGTCGGCGTAGTTCGCATCCAGCCATTCCCGGCACTGGGCCAGAGACTGCTGGTGCGACACGATCTTCTCCGCAACCTGCCAATCGTCACCCTTTGCCAACAGGTGATGATGAATACGCAGTTCGACTTCACCACAAATTTTGAGCGGCGAAAGCATGAACATGTCGAGCGTATGATTGATCACACCCTCGGTGGAATTTTCCACCGGCACCACCCCGAAATGCGCGCTGCCGGATTCGACCTCGCGGAACACCTCGTCAATCGCCGCCAGCGCCACGGTCTCGACCGAATGGCCGAAGTGTTTGAGCGCCGCTTCCTGGGTGAATGTTCCTTCCGGCCCCAGGAACGCCACGCGCAGCTTCGATTCGAGCGCGAGACAGGCAGACATGATCTCGCGAAACAGCCGCGCCATTTCCTCCGCCGGTAACGGTCCTACATGGCGCGCGAGAATCTTGGCCAACACCTCGGCCTCGCGCTCGGGCCGATAGAAGTTTCCCGCTCCGACGCGCGCCTTGGCTTTGGCAATGTCAAGCACGAGGCTTGCGCGTTGATTGATCAGTGCCTGGATTTTTTCGTCTAGGTCGTCAATCCGTGCGCGCAGCTTGTGGACTTTTTTGTCGTCGGCGCTGACCATAAGTCCCGCTCGCGTTACTCCGGACGCGGCGGCTCGATGAGCCGCGTCGTGAGTACGCCCTTGATGGAGGCGATTTGCTTTACCACCGTCTCCGGCACGGGGTTGTCGAGATCCACCACCGTGTAGGCCAATTCGCCGCGCGACATGTTGACCATGTCGTGGATGTTGAGCTTGGCTTGGCCGAAGGCTTCGGATATTTGACCTAGCATGTTAGGCACGTTCGTATTAGCGCAGATAAAACGGTGAAGCGTTCCACGCGGCACGATCACCTCGGGGAAGTTCACCGCATTGCGAATATTTCCATTCTCCAAAAAATCTCGCACTTGATCGGCCACCATGATGGCACAGTTCTCCTCAGCCTCTTGGGTCGAGGCGCCCAGGTGCGGCAACGCGATCACGCGCGGATGTTGCTTCGTCAAATTACTCGGGAAATCGCAGATGTAAGCGTAGACCTTGCCGATGTTTAGCGCCTCCACCACGGCCTTGTCGTCCACGATACCTTCGCGCGCGAAATTCAGAATCACCACGCCGTCCTTCATAAGCTTCAGGCGCTCGGCATTGATCAAATGGCGCGTGGTATCCAACAGCGGCACGTGGAAGGTGACGAAGTCCGAGGCGCGCAATAACTCGTCCACCGAGCGTGCTTTCTTTACGTCGGCTGAAAGCTGCCACGCTCCCTCGACCGTGAGACCCGGATCGTAGCCGATGGCCTTCATCCCGAGCGCAATGCCGGTATTCGCCACGATGCGCCCGATGGCGCCGAGACCTATTACACCCAGCGTGCGCCCGGGTAGTTCGTAACCGGCGAAATTCTTCTTGCCGGCCTCAACCGCCTTGTGCAGCTCTTCATCCGAGCCCTCGAGATTGCGCACAAAATTCCACGCTTGACAGATGTGTCGGCAACCGAGAACGAGGCCAGCCATCACAAGCTCTTTGACGGCGTTGGCATTCGCACCCGGCGCGTTGAACACCGGGACACCGCGCTCGCTCATCTTCGACACCGGGATATTGTTCACACCGGCGCCGGCCCGCCCCACGACCCTGAGACTGCGCGGGATCTCCATGTCGTGCATCTTGGCCGAGCGCACGAGAATCGCGTCCGGCTCCTTGATGTCATTGCCGATCCGATAGTGGTCCGCCGGCAAGCGCGCCAAACCGACCTGAGAAATATTATTGAGCGTCAGTACCTTGAACACAGTTTCACCCCATAACCCAAAATTATTTCAGTGCTCGCCATCCTTGGCGAAACTCCTCTAACCCGAGAACCCCGCCTCAACTCCTTCCTGATTCGAGGTGACGTTCTTGCCATCCATGGCGATACCACCTTACCCTCGATCGACCCCGGCCCGCACATCCATGTGCGGGCGCTCAGCGGCGTGGATGCGCGTTAAGTGCATCCACGACAACTCCGCTTCGCCTTGGTATCTTTGCGTTGGGTTTTCTTGTGAACCCTCTAAGGATTCAAAACTGTGTTCAAGGTACTGACGCTCAATAATATTTCTCAGGTCGGTTTGGCGCGCTTGCCGGCGGACCACTATCGGATCGGCAATGACATCAAGGAGCCGGACGCGATTCTCGTGCG
>JBGPGJ010000349.1:0-3134 GCA_041483795.1 Sulfurifustaceae bacterium | reverse complement strand
TCACTTGCTCGAATCGAGCGGCGACTTGCGCGCGGTGCAGGAGTTGCTCGGGCACGCGAATCTTTCGACCACGCAGGTGTACACGCACCTCGATTTTCAGCATCTGGCCAAGGTCTACGACGCCGCGCATCCACGCGCGCGCCGTCGCGGGCTTTAATCGCATGCAACTCGTATCCCCAGTACGAAACGAGGTCGCCGCAACCACGACCGCGAGATACTACAGTTTGCGCCGACTCTCGCCGTATCAGGGAACGGTGCAAGTGGTCGAGATGCCGGGTTTTCGCGCCATGAGCGCCGACGGCGCTACCTGGGAGCTGCGCATCGAAAATCCCGGCGCACGCCCGACGCGTTCCGTCTGGCACGAAGGGGGCCCTTACGACATCGAACTCAGCGAGCATACCGAACCCTTCCTGACGGCGCTGCGCGACCACCCGCGCTTGCCGTTTGTGTTCGCCGATACGCTCGAACTGTGGCTGCTCGATGCGCGCGACGCGCTTCCGCTCGCGTTGCTCGCGAGCACGCTGCCGCATATGGCGCCGCCGAACACGGTCGAAACCACCTGGTACGCCGCCTTTCGCGGTGACGATAGGTTCGTCGCACCGAGCTTGCAAGCGGCGGCGACGCATCCGCCCGAGAATCCTTTCATTCCCCACCGCGAGGTTCTGAACCGTTGCGTACGCAGGGCCGCCGGCGCGCGAGCGCAGGCGCAGTGGTTTCGCCGCGACATGGGCGGCGAGGGGGTGGGGTTACAGGGGAGCAGAATCCCGGACGAACGGGTAGGACGTACCCTTGAACCGTCGAGATTTCCTGAACTCCTGTTGAGCGAATACTGGGACAGCGATGTCGAAGTCGGCCTGGTGCGTGACTACCACGATTGGCTCGCGCCCACGCTGCTTACGCACAGCGGTCTGCGCCGCGCCACGCGCGATCGCCTGGAACGCGCCGCCTGCCGCCAGGCGGAGAAGCTTTACCGCGCGCGTCAGCTCTTGCCTGAAGTGATTAATAACGATCTCATCGAAGTGGCGCTGGTCGAGGCCATGCTGCGCCGCTCCAATTCTCCCACGCGCTGAAGTTTACGCCGACCCTACGCGACCGGCGTAGAATGAAAGGCGTTTCGCTAGGCAGGAGTGCCCATGGCGCAGGCATCGTTACGCGAACGCATTTTGGACACGGCGCTGGTGTTGGCTGAGCAGCGTTCGTGGGAGGCCTTGCGCCTGCACGACGTCGCCGCCGAACTCGGAATGACGCTCGACGATATCCGCGCGCACTTTCGGGAGAAAGAGGAAATTGTGGACGTCTGGTTCGACCGCGCCGACCAGGCCATGCTCAAGGAAGGCAACAAAGCTGACGTTGCTACATTGGTTCCACGCAAACGTATTCACCGGCTGCTCATGACCTGGCTCGGCGTGCTCACTGCGCACAAGAAGGTCACACGCCAGATGATCGTGAACAAACTCGAACCGGGACATATCCATTATCAGATCGCCGGCGTGCTGCGCATCTCGCGCACCGTGCAGTGGTTGCGCGAGGCAGCGGGCCGCGACGCCGTCCTGCCGCGCCGGGCAATCGAAGAGACAGTGTTGACGAGTATTTATTTGGCGACCTTCGTTCGCTGGATGACGGACGACTCCGAAAACGCCAGTCGCACGGCGGCGTTTTTGGACAAATTACTCGCAGGTGCGGAACGTCTTGAGCGGGTGTTTATGTTTGATACACCGAAGTCATGAGCCAATTGTGCAAGATTATTCCCGTCCTCATGGCCGTCGAGTCGCGAAGGCATTGCCCGTTCGAGGTACAATATGCGTTAAATCCGTTTTGGAGGTTCTATGCCGCGCCAGTTCGATGTAGTGGTTGAAAAGGATTCGGAGGGGTATTTTGTGGCGTCTGTACCCGCTTTGCCCGGGTGTCACACGCAGGCTAAATCGCTCGACAAACTCATCGAGCGTATCCGCGAAGCGATTGAGCTCTGCGTCAAGGAACATGGAGAGCCGTCCGATAAGCTTGACTTTGTGGGGGTGCAACGCGTTACGGTTGCGCGATGACCTCGCTTCCTCGCCTCACCGGCAAGAAGCTGATCGCGGTCTTGAAGCGGGCGGGCTTCGATGTCGTGCGGGTCCATGGTAGCCATCATTTTCTACGACATCGTGACGGCCGCTGCACGGTCGTCCCAATGCATGCCGGTGAAACGATCGGGCCGGGCCTTTTTACCAAAATCCTTCGCGATTGTGAGCTGAGTCGTGAGCAACTTCGGCGGCTTCTTTAGGGAATCGCCGATCGGCGCACCGTGCAGCCATGTCTGAGTCGCGCAAAACGATTCCGATTGTCCCGGCCACCACCCCGCCGGACCCGGAAGTGGAGATTCAAAGCTGTGCCGAACTCGAACCCTATGCATTGCGCGTTATCGGTGACAGTATGTCACCGGAATTTCTCGATGGGCACGTCATCGTGCTCGATCCCGGGCTGCCGCCGACGCACGGCGCCTACGTCGTCGCCGAGGTCGGCGACGAGACCATTTTTCGCCAGTTCTGGATCGACGGCGAGCGCAAGCTGCTTAAGCCGCTCAATGCGGACTATCCGACGATCGAATTCGGCGCGAGTTGCCGCGTACTGGGTGTGGTGACGCAGCGCGCCGGGAAGCGGCGCGCGGAGCGTAAACGCTACGATTGAAGGGGGAGCGCGCTGCCGCGCGATCGTGGTATATGACATTTACTTGCGGATGGCTGACCCATGACAAAATAGGTCGAGCCCGCTTCGCGGGTACCTAAATAAAATCGCGGGCGCTCCGCCCCTGCACCCCGGGGTCCATTTCTTTTGCGCGGCCAAAAGAAATGGACGGCGGTTTCTAATATCAAGTGCAACACTTCAAAACAAGGGAGGTGTTGCATGGGCAAGCACTATGACCATCTGGTTGCCGAAGAGCGCGGCACGATCATGGCGATGACGTTGGAGGGTCGTGGTGTCAGGGTGATTGCCTTGGCCCTGGGGCGTTCGCCGAGCACCGTCTCGCGCGAGCGGCGGCGCAACGGCTGGAAGCCAGAGAGCGAACGCGGGCCAATCGGCAGGCCCGCTGTGAATGGTGGCTACGACGCCAAGCGGGCGGGGCAACGCGCCGCGAGGCTGCACCGCAAACCGCG
>JBGPGJ010000348.1:0-3136 GCA_041483795.1 Sulfurifustaceae bacterium | reverse complement strand
CGTCGCCGTGGTCTTCGACGCCAAGGGCAAGACCTTTCGCGACGAACTCTTTCCCGAGTACAAGGCGCATCGCCCGCCGATGCCGGATGCACTGGTGGCGCAGCTCGAGCCGATCCACGCCATCATCGAGGCGATGGGACTTCCGATTCTGCAGGTCGAAGGTGTGGAGGCCGATGACGTGATCGGCACACTGGCGCAACAGGCTGCGCATGCCGGTACACACTCGCTTATCTCAACCGGCGACAAAGACCTGGCGCAACTGGTGGACGGCCATATCACGCTTGTGAATACGATGTCGGATACGGTGCTCGACCGCGACGCCGTGATCGAGAAGTTCGGCATACCGCCTGAGCGCATCGTGGATTATCTCGCCCTTGTCGGCGACGCGGTGGACAATATTCCCGGCGTGCCGGGCGTGGGCCCGAAGACCGCGGCCAAGTGGTTGCAGCAATACGGCTCGCTCGACAACATTGTTGCCCACGGCGCCGAAATCGGCGGCAAGATCGGTGAAAATCTGCGCGCCTCGCTCGAGCAGCTGCCGCTGACCCGCAAGCTTGCCACTATTCATTGCGATGTCGCGCTCAATGTTGCACCCACCAATCTCGTACGCCGTACGCCGGATACCGCGCGGCTCAAGGAGCTATTTCAGCGCCTCGAATTCAAGACCTGGCTTGCGGAGTTAGGCGGCGCTAACGCACCCGCTGCCACGGTGACCGGCACCGACGCCAGCCGCTACGAGGCCGTGCTCGATGAAGCCGCGCTCGAGCGTTGGATCGGGCGACTGAAGCAAGTGGGCGAATTCGCCTTCGATACCGAGACCACCGACCTCGATGCGCAGCGCGCCGAGATCGTTGGCGTGTCGTTTACCGACAGATCCGGCGAAGCCGCCTACATCCCGCTGGCGCATCGCTATCCCGGTGCGCCGGTTCAGCTCGATCGCAACCGCGTGTTGGCCAAGCTCAAGCCGCTGCTCGAAGACGAGGCGCTGGGCAAGATCGGTCAGAACCTCAAGTACGACCTAACCGTGCTCGCAAACCACGGCGTCACGCTGCGTGGGCTGCGCTACGACACCATGCTCGAGTCCTACGTGCTCGACTCGACCGCCTCGCGTCACGACATGGACTCGCTCGCGCTCAAGTACCTCGGCTACAAAACGCTCCACTACGAAGATGTGGCCGGCAAGGGAAAGAATCAGATCACCTTCAGCGACGTGCCGATCGAGCAGGCGACGGCCTACGCCGCCGAGGACGCCGACATCACGCTGCGGCTGCACGAGCATCTGTGGCCGCGGTTGAAAGAAGTTCCAATGCTGGAGCAGCTCTTTCACCAGATCGAAATGCCGCTAGTGCCGGTGTTGGCGCGCATGGAACGTCACGGCGTGCGCATTGACGCTGCGCTTCTGCGCGCTCAGAGCGGTGAGCTTGCCAAACGCCTGCTCGAACTCGAGCGGGAGGCGCATCAGCTCGCGGGTCAGCCGTTCAACATCGCCTCGCCGAAGCAGATCCAGGAGATCCTGTTCGACAAGCTTAAGATCCCGGTGCTTCGCAAAACACCGACGGGCCAGCCCTCCACGGCCGAAGAAGTGTTGCAGGAACTCGCGCTCGACTATCCGTTACCGGCGCTGATCCTCGAGCATCGCGGATTGTCGAAGCTCAAGAGTACGTACGCGGACAAATTGCCGGAAATGATCAATCCCGCGACCGGGCGCGTGCATACCTCTTACCATCAGGCGGTCGCCGCGACCGGGCGGTTGTCCTCCAGCGATCCGAACCTTCAGAACATTCCGGTGCGTACGGCCGAGGGTCGGCGCATCCGCCAGGCGTTCGTGGCGGAGCCTGGTCACAAGATCGTCTCTGCGGATTACTCGCAGATCGAACTGCGCATCATGGCGCATCTCTCCGGCGATGCCGGCCTCATCAAGGCGTTTGCCGAAAAGCAGGACGTTCATCGCGCCACGGCCGCGGAAGTTTTTGCTGTTGCGTCCGACCGGGTTTCCGATGAAATGCGCCGCGCGGCCAAGGCAATCAACTTCGGACTCATCTACGGCATGTCGGCGTTCGGGCTTGCGCGCCAGTTGAAGATCGATCGCAACGCCGCGCAAGAGTACGTGAACCTCTATTTCCGCCGCTACCCCGGCGTGAAGGCGTTCATGGATATGACGCGCGAGCAGGCGCGCACGCGCGGCTATGTGGAAACGTTGTTCGGGCGGCGCTTGTACCTGCCGGAGATCAATGCTGCCAATGCCACGCGTCGGCAGGGTGCCGAGCGCGCGGCGATTAACGCGCCGATGCAGGGTACGGCGGCAGACCTCATAAAGCGCGCCATGATCGAGGTGGACGCCTGGATAGAGCGCTCCCACCCTCCCGCGCGCATGATTATGCAGGTACACGATGAACTCGTGTTCGAATTGGCCGAAGATGCGGTGGAACAGGTGCGCGCCGAGGTTCGCCGCTGCATGGAGGGGGTGGCGCAGCTTTCCGTCCCGCTGGTGGTGGACATCGGTGTCGGGGCTAACTGGGACGAGGCACACTAATCGGATTGCTGTGGGGCCGGGCCGATTGCGAGGGATGAAAATTCCGACGATGGATTATGTGTGTTACCGCATATACAATAAATGGCGCCCTTGGTAAATGTTACAAGTAATCCCGAGATCGGGAACCTTTGTCTCAATAGTTGGTCTATACTTTACGAAGGCGAATTGGATTCGTCTTAAACCCCGCTCCTCCTCCCTGAGCGGGGGTCTCGGCGGCAACGCTGGGACATATTAAGCCCCGGACACTCCCCTTGTTTCCGGGGTTTTTTTTGTCCAACGCACTCCAGAAAGGGTTAATTTAACCCACTAAAAATTGACCAGTCGCGGGCCTCTTGGTATAAGGCAGCCCGCGATTATTTTCCGTACTTCGGTCGAGTATTTGGCGCCTAGGGGGAACTATGTTTCATGTATCCGTTTCAGCCGCGCTCGCGCGTGCGCTGGGTCTGAGTGCCGCGCTGCTTGCCGTCGCCGTGCCGGCCTTGGCGGCCGGGAATGACGCCGCCGGGAAAGCCAAAGCCGCGGTTTGCGCCGGATGCCACGGAGCCGATGGCAATGGCGGCGCCGACCCAACGTGGCCGAAGCTGGCTGGGCAACACGAAAATT
>JBGPGJ010000347.1:0-3142 GCA_041483795.1 Sulfurifustaceae bacterium | reverse complement strand
GCTGTTCAGATGACGTCCGGCACGGACGTCGGCGCGAATCTGCGCGAGGCCGCGCGCCTGATCGAGATCGCGGCGCGCGCGGGCGCCCGACTGGTGGTGTTGCCGGAGAACTTTTCTTGCATGCCCAAGGCCGAGACCGACCGGTTGGCGATTGCCGAGGACGATGGCGCCGGTCCAACGCAGGATTTCCTGGCCGAACAGGCGCTCAAGCACCAGCTCTGGCTTGTCGGCGGCACCTTGCCGATCAAGGCCGCCGCTCCCAAGAAGTTGCGCGCCGCGTGTCTGCTCTACGATGATCGCGGCGCGCGCGTGGCGCGCTATGACAAGATCCATCTTTTTGACGTGCGGCTGCCGAACGGCGAGGTCTACCAGGAATCCCGCAGCATCGAATCGGGAAGCGAGCTGGTGGTGGCGCAGACGCCGGTGGGTAAGCTCGGCCTGGCGGTTTGTTATGACGTGCGCTTCCCCGAGTTATTCCGCGGTCTGCTCGACCGAAACGCCGAGATTCTCGCCTTACCCTCCGCGTTCACGGCGCACACCGGGCGCGCGCATTGGGAGGTATTGGTACGTTCGCGCGCAATCGAAAACTTCGCCTACGTCATTGCCGCCGCGCAGTGGGGCGCGCATGCAAACGGTCGTCACACCCATGGCGACAGCATGATTGTGAATCCCTGGGGCGAGGTGCTCGACCGCCTGCCGCAGGGTACGGGTTACGCCATTGCCGAGCTCGATCTCGATGAGCAAGCGCGGCTGCGGGCGAGTCTGCCCGCGATCGAACACCGCAGGTTACGATGTGCAGGACGCACAAGTGTCGCGGGAGGCAGGGATGCCGGGAGCGACCGCGCATGAGCGCGTTGCTTTCCCAGGCGCGCCAGCGATTGCTCGAGCCCACGGGACTCGGCGAGCCCGAACTCGCGCGGCTGTTCGCCAGCCTGATGGATGCGCGTATCGATTACGGCGATCTCTATTTTCAATACAGCCGCCATGAGTCCTGGTCGCTCGAGGAAGGCATCGTCAAATCGGGCTCGCACGATATCGAATCCGGGGTCGGTGTGCGTGCGGTCGCGGGCGAGAAGAGCGGCTTTGCCTACTCGGATGAGATTGTGTTGCCGGCGCTGCTCGAGGCCGCGGGCGCGGCGCGCGCCATTGCCCGCAGCGGCGGCGGTCCGCAGGTGCCGGTCGGTTTTCGCGCGACGACCGGTCTCAAGCTCTACGAGCCCGTAGACCCGATCGCGAGTCTGCCCGACGATGAGAAGGTGAAACTCCTCGAGCGCGTTGAACGCGAAGCGCGTGCACTCGATCCGCGTGTGAAACAAGTCATGGTGAGTCTGGCGGCGGCGCATGACGTGGTGCTGGTCGCGCGCTCGGATGGAATGCTCGCGGGCGATGTGCGCCCGCTGGTGCGGCTCAACGTCACTGTGATCGTGGAACAAAATGGCCGGCGCGAAACCGGTTCGCACGGCGGCGGCGGGCGCGTGACCTACCGGCATTTTCTCGAAAGCGATCGTGCGCTTGAATACGCGCGCGAGGCCGTGCGTCAGGCGCTGATCAATCTCGAGGCGGTGAATGCCCCGGCCGGCACCATGACCGTGGTGCTTGGGCCCGGTTGGCCCGGGATTCTCTTGCACGAGGCCATTGGCCACGGGCTGGAAGGCGACTTCAACCGCAAGGGCACGTCGGCCTTCGCCGGACGCTTGGGAGAGCGCATCGCGGCACCCGGCGTGACGGTGGTGGACGACGGCACGATGGCAGACCGGCGCGGCTCGCTCAATGTGGATGACGAGGGTACGCCAACGCAGCGCACCGTGCTGATCGAAGACGGCATTTTGAAGGGCTATATGCAGGACACGCTCAATGCGCGGCTAATGGGTGTTGCGCCCACCGGCAACGGCCGGCGCGAGTCGTACGCGCACCTGCCCATGCCGCGCATGACCAATACCTATATGTTAGCCGGCTCCCATGACCCGCAAGAAATCATCGCCTCGGTGGACCGCGGCTTGTATGCGGTCAACTTCGGTGGCGGGCAGGTGGACATTACCTCGGGCAAGTTCGTGTTTTCCGCCTCCGAAGCCTATCTGATCGAGCGCGGCAAGATCACGCGGCCAGTGAAGGGCGCGACACTGATCGGCAACGGCCCGGACGTGCTCACGCGCGTCTCCATGATCGGCAACGATCTCAAGCTCGATCCGGGTGTCGGTACCTGCGGCAAGGAAGGGCAGAGCGTGCCCGTCGGTGTCGGCCAGCCGACGCTGCGCATTGATGGACTCACGGTGGGAGGAACCCAATCGTGAGTCAACAGATGCTCAACGCGGTCGAGTCGCCCGTCGGCGCCCTGCCAAACCAAGAGCCACGCTTGAAAGAAACGGTCGAGCTGGTGTTGGCCGAAGCGAAGCGGTTAGGGGCGAGCCAGGCGGAGTCGGCGATCAACCTTTCGCAGGGATTGTCCGTTACCGCCCGGCTCGGTGAAGTCGAAACCGTCGAGCACATGCGCGATAAAGGTCTCGGCGTCACTGTGTATTTCGGGCAGCGCACCGGTGCGGCGAGTACGACCGATTTCTCGCCTGCGGCGGTGCGCGACACCGTGCGCGCAGCCTGTGCAATCGCGCGTCACACAGCGGAGGACGAAGCCGCGGGCCTCGCCGACCCCGCACGGCTCGCCAAGGAGATCCCCGATCTCGACCTTTACCATCCATGGAACCCTGGTGTGGATCGAGCGATCGAGCTGACGCTTACCTGCGAGGACGTGGCGCGTGCCCACGATCCGCGTATTCAAAATTCCGAAGGTGCGAGCCTCTCGACCCATGAGGGGATCGAGGTCTACGGTAACACCCACGGTTTTCTTGGGTCGGTCGCGGCGACGCGGCACAGTCTCTCGGTGAGTGTCATCGCCCAGGACGATTCGGGCATGCAACGCGATTACTGGTGGACCGTGGCGCGCGATCGGTCGGGCCTGGAAGCGCCGGAAAAGGTTGGGCGCGAGGCGGCGGTGCGCACCGTCAGGCGGCTCGGCGCGCGCAAACTTACGACGCGTCGCTGCCCGGTGCTCTACGAGGCCCCCATCGCCGGAAGTCTCCTGTCGCATTTTGTCTCCGCCGTGCGCGGCGGCGCGCTCTATCGCCAGGCGTCATTTCTGCTCGATAGC
>JBGPGJ010000346.1:0-3145 GCA_041483795.1 Sulfurifustaceae bacterium | reverse complement strand
GGCGCTGAGTTGAAAAGCCGAACTGCTATCGAAAATCCTTTCTTCACGACCGAATCTGTTGGTCGGAACGTATGTACGTCCATATCCCGCGGCAATTCCAAAAAACGGATGAAATGGGGAGTCCGGCGCAGTGAAATAATATTTTGCACCCAAGAGATATACCGAGGCGTCGGCTTCGTCGCCACCGGTTCTGGGGTTAAAGTTGTGATAGTAGCGGACGTACTCTACGAACGGCGCAATATGATGAGGACCGTCTCGCCTGACTGGAATGCGGACTTCATATGCGAGTCCGTAGGTACGGTGACTCGATGACTCGAAATTTCGCACCACGCCGTCTTCGAGTATTTGAGAGGGGTTGTCAAGAAATATACCGCCGGTTTTGAGAATAACTGAAGACTCGACGGCGTATGCCGTACCGTAGCTGCCAGCGATTGTAAGCAAAGAGAAAAGTGCAACGGCGCGAAACATCGAACGTGCTTTCATGAATTTCCCTCCTAACAATGGTTTCTTTCCAGGAGAACACCATCCGCCGTACTCAGTTCGTACAACAACGGCATTAGCGGTCCGAGTCGTTTCCTGTGCTGCGTCAGAAATTCAATGGAAGCAGATCGCGATTACATATTGGGTACATTTGCACACCCCGCGCTTACGGCGTAGCGACCAGGGCATTGGTGCGCGCCAGGCGGTCGGCGAAGGTTCGCAGGAACGCCTGATTCACGCGCAGCTGCAGGGCCTCGCTCGCTTGCGCCAGCGCCTCGGCCTTCACTTTCACCAGCACCACATCGCTATCGGCCATGACGGTCGCGATGCGTTGGCGGCGCTCGCCGTAGACGTACGGCGTCTCCCCGAAGCAGTCGCCGGCTGACAGCGCGCCGACCCGCTTCTGGTTTTTGTCGACACGCGCCGTGCCCGAGGCGAGCAGGAAGAACGACTGGCCGACACGGCCCTCCTCGAGCAGCACCCGACCGGCGCGAAAGCGTCCCCAATCGCTGATGCGCAGGAACTCCCAGAGTTCGGCGTCCGCGAAGCCGCGAAAGAACCCGAGCCGCTTGAGCACACTGAACTTGAAGGAATCGCGAATATCGTCGTCCGCCAGCTCGCGATTGCCGGCGACAGCCGCGAGGTCGGCGATGAACTCGCTCCACTGCGCGTAGCGCCGCGCCGGATCCTTTTCCATCGCGCGCTCGATGCTCGCCGCCAGCGTCGCCGGCACCTGCGGGCGCAGCTCGCGCAACGGTGGCGCCCGCTCCTCGACGATCTGGCGCAGCAGCGCGTGCTCGCTTTTTGCCGTGTGCGGCGCGCGCCCCGCCGCCAGCCGATACAGCACCACACCGAGCGAATAGATGTCGGTCCGATGCGTGAGCGTCTCGGCGCGAATCTGCTCCGGGGACATGTACAGCGGCGATCCGACCGCCGCCAGCACCTGCGTGCGCTCGGTGTTGTTCCATAACGCGGCGCCGAAATCGCTTAGCTTGATGTCCGTGCCGCCGGCGAGCAGGATGTTGGCCGGTTTAATGTCGCGGTGAATGACGCCGTGGCGGAAGGCGTGGTCGAGCGCCTGGCAGCACTTGAAGCCGACCTCGGCAATTTTGTCGAAGGCGAGCAGCGCGCCGGGTGCGCAATATGACTCGAGCGTTCCGCCGGCGACGTGTTCCATCACGATGTAGTGAAAGTCCTCGTCGGTGCCGGCATCGAAGACCTCCACAATGTGCGGATGGTGCAGGCGCCCGGCGAGTGCGGCCTCGTTCATGAACATCTTGCGCAGGCGTGGGCCGTTGACCGGATCGCGAAATACATCCTGCACGGCGACCTTGATCGCCACCTCGCGTGAACGAAACGGGTCGCGAGCAAGATAGACCGTGCTGGTCGCGCCCTTGCCAATTTCACGCTGTATCTCGTATCCGCCAATCTTGAGCGGCATCGCTGGAATTCCTGGTGACCTGCTTCATTATTAAAGGCGCAGAATACCGCCCGCGCAACCGCGTTGGCGTTTCGCCTTCCGGGAAAGATAGATAGGAGGGGGTGCGTCTGTTTTCGGGCGAAGGATAAAGAATCGTACCGCGATCTTCCAGGGGGAGGAAAAGATACAGGGCGGGTCCCGTGGGGTGACGA
Organism: Sulfurifustaceae bacterium; assembly: GCA_041483795.1. Taxonomy (GTDB): domain Bacteria; phylum Pseudomonadota; class Gammaproteobacteria; order Acidiferrobacterales; family Sulfurifustaceae; genus JAHFQD01. The sequence continues at coordinate 1,033 of JBGPGJ010000346.1, read as the reverse complement.
GCGCCGCGTCTCGCGCTAACACCTGCGTCGTGGACTTGTTCCCAACGTGCGTGGCGCGATAACCCTTATCCCGACGAAACTCACGTAGAAAGAGGGGATCGCCGCGTCAGCGGCGCCGGCGCAGCGAAAGCCAATGCACTGAATAGCCGGGTAATCGGGCGCGGCGGGTGCTCGCATATAGTCAGTTGCACGCCGCGGATAGCGTGTATACTTAGTGTCCGCAGTGCCTTGTCCTGTGACTACTTCGGAAGGTTCCCTGGTTTTAAGACCATCACCGCCGTCAGTATCCCTGCCAAGTAAAACTGCGTCCATTAACTGAACAAAAGGTGATTTTTTATGAGTAAAGGAACTGTGAAGTGGTTTAACGATGCCAAGGGGTTCGGCTTTATTACCCCGGAGGACGGCGGCAAGGATATTTTCGTGCATCACTCCGCCATTCAGGGCGGCGGCTTTAAGTCGCTCGCCGAAGGGCAGAAAGTGTCGTTTGACACGCAGCAGGGCCCCAAGGGCCCATCCGCGGCCAACGTTGCCCCGGCTTAATCGCGACACGATTCGGTAGTAGTTGAAAACCCCGCCAATGGCGGGGTTTTTTTTGAACAGTGCTTGGCTTGGGCAGGGCAGCGACAGCTGTGACGCCGTGCACGACGACGGAAAGGGGATGCGATTGCGACAGAGCGAACCCGCCATAAGGGCGGTAAATATCAATTACAATTTGAGCCACGGCTCACCCGGAGCGACGTCGGGTGAGCGTCAACCAATCGGAGGACCGATGAGCAGCAAATCCAAGACCGAGAACATGGCGCTCTTCTGCGACTTCGAAAACGTCGCACTCGGCGCGCGCGATGCCAAGTTTGCGCCGTTCGACATGCGCCAAGTGGTCGAGCGCCTGCTCCTTAAGGGCAACATCGTGGTGAAGAAGGCGTACTGCGATTGGGAGCGTTACAAGGAGTTCAAGGCCGCTATGCATGAGGCGGCCTTTGAGCTGATCGAAATTCCGCATGTGCGCCAGTCCGGCAAAAATTCGGCTGATATC
>JBGPGJ010000345.1:0-3149 GCA_041483795.1 Sulfurifustaceae bacterium | reverse complement strand
TCCGGAAAAGCTGAAGGCGCCCACGCCGCCGACCGCGCCACCCGACGTCATTGAGCGCATCGCCAAGGCACTTCTCGAGGCGGACAATCCCGTTATTATCCCCGATCGTGTCGGCCGCTCTCCCGTCGCTTACGACGCTTTGGCCAGGTTGGCTGACTTGCTGACGGTTCCCGTGATCGATCAGGGAACCCGGCATAATTTTCCAACCCACCATCCGATGGCGCTGACGGAGATGGACGCTCAAGTCCTCGGCGAGGCGGATTATATTCTGGGCTTGGACGTGCTGGATTTGTATGGCGCGCTGCATACGGTGGACCGCCTGACCCGTCAGACGAAACCCATGTTTCGCAAATCCACTCCCATTGCGCATGTTTGCATGGATAGTTATCTGGTGCGTAGTTGGAGTCATGATTTCCGCCGGCTGCAAGAGACCGATGAACTGATTTCCGCCGACACCGCGGTATTCATTCCGCAATTGCTGGAGCGATGCGCGTCGCTATTAAAGGATCCGGCATACGCGCCTGCCAAGCAAAAAATCGTGCGGCGCGCGGAAAAGTGGCGCGGCCGTGTCGAGGATTTGCACGCAAAATGGCTGACCCAGGCGCAGACGCAACGAAGCGAAACGCCCATTGCCTTATCCACGCTGGCGTTTTGTGTGTGGAATGTGATTAAAGACGAGCCTTGGATACTCGCCAATGGAAATCTGAACCGCTGGGTTAGACGGATTTGGAATATCGAGCGTTGCGATCAATACCTGGGCAAGCCGCCGGGCGGGGGATTGGGTTACGGTATCGGCGCAACCATTGGCGTCGCCTTGGCGCATCCCGATCGTTTATGCGTGAACCTTCAGGCCGACGGCGATTTCTTGTTTACCGCGACGGGGCTGTGGACAGCGGTGCATCATCGTGTTCCGATGTTGAATGTATTGGTTAACAACCGTAGTTATTACAACTCCGAGGAGCATGCGCAAAGGATCGCCAAACATCGCGGCCGTCCGGTGGAGAACGCGCCGATCGGCAACCGTCTTGAAGATCCAGCGGTTGATTTCGCGAAGCTCGCGCAGTCGATGGGGGCTTACGCCGAGGGCCCTGTTTTACGCAGCGAGGACATCGAGCCCGCGCTACGGCGGGCATTGCGTGTAATTAAGACGGAAAAGCGTCCGGCTTTGGTGGATGTTTTTACGCAAAATCGATAACCTACCATGCGCTGAAAATCTGAATAATTCGGAAAATACTATTTCACACCGCTGATTCTGTTGTACCCTGGGTCGTAATGGAAAAACCTTTGCGCTCTTTGTGCTGTGCAGGAAGCACGAATGTCGCGGGCGCAGGGATGCGCAGGAGCGACCGTCTTTGCGGTGAATAATCATTTTAATCGGAACTTCCTTATATCAAGCTTGCAACTGCGCGAGCAGGCGCGCGTGAATATCCTCGAAACCGCCGTTGCTCATAATAAGCACATGATCCTTAGGCCGCAGCTCTTGCACCAGGGTGTCGAGAATCGCTTCGACCGTCGGTAAGACCTGTCCGCGTCCTTCTAGGACCGCCGTTACGCGGTCGAGGTTCCAATTGATGCCGTTCGGCTTCAGAAACAACACGCGGTCGGCGAGCGATAACGCCGGCGCCAGCGTGTCGCGGTGTACACCTAGGCGCATGGTGTTCGAGCGCAACTCCAACACCGCAACAATGCGCGCATTGCCCACGCGACCGCGCAGCGCCTGCAGCGTAGCGGCGATGGCGGTTGGATGATGCGCGAAGTCGTCGTAGACCGTGATGCCGTTCGCCACGCCATACACTTCAAGCCGGCGTTTGATCGAGTGGAAACTCGCGAGTGCCTCAACGGCCTTGCCCACCTCGACGCCGGCGTGGCGAGCGGCGGCGATGGCGGCGAGCGCGTTCAGCATATTGTGCGTGCCGAGCAGTCCCCACACGACCTCACCCTGTTCGCGCCCTTCGAATAGTACGCGAAAGCGCGAGCTGTCGGGCGCGAGCGCCTGCGCACTCCAACCGTCCTTGCTCCCAAAATACTCCACCGGCGTCCAGCAGCCCATCACCAATACTTCAGTCAGCGCCTTGTCATCGGCATTCACGATGAGCCGCCCGTTGCGCGGGACGGTGCGCACCAGGTGATGGAACTGACGTTGGATGGCGCCCAGGTCGGGAAAAATGTCGGCGTGGTCGTATTCCAGGTTATTGAGGATCGCCGTACGCGGGCGGTAGTGCACGAACTTCGAGCGCTTGTCGAAAAATGCGGTGTCGTATTCGTCGGCCTCGATCACAAAAAACGGCGCCGCGCCAAGCCGCGCCGAAACTCCGAAATTCTCCGGCACGCCGCCGATCAGGAATCCGGGCGTCAGGCCGGCCTGATCGAGAATCCATGCGAGCAGGCTCGCGGTCGTCGTTTTGCCGTGGGTGCCGGCGACCGCGAGCACCCAACGATGGCCGAGTACCTCCGACGCAACCCACTGCGCGCCGGACGTGTACGAGATGCCGCGCTCGAGCACGGCTTCGACGAGGACGTTGCCGCGCGAAAGCGCGTTACCGATGACGACCAAGTCGGGTTTCGGGTCGAGGTGCGCGGGGTCATAGCCCTCCCGGAGCGCGATGCCCTGCGCTTCGAGCTGCGTGCTCATCGGCGGATAGAGCGTCTGGTCCGAACCGGTAACGGTGTACCCCAGGTCGCGCGCCAGCAGCGCCACGCCGGCCATGAAGGTCCCTCCGATGCCGAGAATGTGAACGTGCATATCAGTTTGTTTCCGGCGAAATCAGGAATGGGCCCGTCACCATGAGCGCGATGAACACATAGACGCACGCCGCCGCAATTCCCAACGAATAGCGAACCTCGAGCGCGTGTCGCAGAATATGGCCGTACACCGCTACGGACCATAAGAGCAACGGCACCCACACAACCGGCGGCAGGGCAGCGCCGATCCAGCCCATCACGATGAGTGCGGGAATCGCCAGCAGTATGCCGCAACCCGCGAGCGCCATCAGTGTCTGCTGCAAACGTACGCCAAGGTGCCGCAGGCTAAGCGCCATGTGTGCCAGCGCGACGAGCAGAAAAGTATCGACTGCCGCGAACTGAAGTGCACGCGCTAGCGGAACCGCGATAAAGGCCATAACTACGTCCGTGGCACAATAGACTGCCAG
>JBGPGJ010000344.1:0-3151 GCA_041483795.1 Sulfurifustaceae bacterium | reverse complement strand
GAATCGATCGGAGGCTCCCCATTTTTGGCAATACCCTCTATTGATGAGTGGTCATCGGCCGACGGACATAACTTGAAATTGGAGCCGATCTGCCTTAGGCTCCCTGCCGACCAAATTACTCAACGACTGCTGTACCTTTTCCCAACTACTGTTAAGTCCAGTGCGAGGAATAACCATGAAAATGCCGCTCGACTCTATTTGGGGCACTATTATTTCCGGATTGGTGCTCTCCGTCATCCTGTACGTGTTTGTCATCAACTTCCTGCGTTAACGGATACCGCCACTAACAACCGATAAAGAGGAACATCGCCATGCCTGATCTGATTCTTGACCGCTGGTTGCACGTATTGGCCGGTGTTACCTGGATCGGCCTGCTGTATTACTTCAACTTCGTGCAGGCACCGGGCCTTGCCGCCGCCACAGCGGAAGGCAACGCCGCCGGCATCACCAATCACAGCGCGCCGCGCGCGCTGCGGTGGTTCCGCTGGGCCGCGGTCGTGACGTGGCTCTCTGGCGCGTATTACCTCGAACGTTCCGGTATCGGCCTCGGCAACGCCTTGCTGCTCAAGGGCGCGGCGGCGCCGTTCGGCATCGGCGCTTGGCTCGGCACCATCATGCTTTTCAACGTTTGGGTACTGATTTGGCCGAACCAGAAAAAAGTACTCGGACTGGTGCAAGCCGACGATGCCGCCAAGGCCAAGGCTGCGCGGGTGGCCTTCCTTGCCTCGCGCACCAATACCATGCTCTCGATTCCGATGGTCTTTTTCATGATCGCCGGGCCGCATGGACTGCCCAGATTCTGGTAATAGAACTCTGATGCAGATTGGAACGGGCCCGGCGACACCGGGCCCTTTTTATTTTGGTCAGGTCACCTGACGTGCAAACCTGCCATCCCTGGCGCCGCCCTAAAAACTTTCTCGATAAAAATTCGCAAACCCGCCATCCATGGCGCAACACTTTAGACTTCGTCTTGCCCCAGCTTGCACGTCCGTGTACAAGCGCTCGCCGGGGCGAGTGCGACGGAGTTGTCGCAGATGCACTTAACGTGCATCTGCGCCGTCAAACGGGTGCAACAGGTTTTGTTGCGCCCTTGGCGGCAAACGTTAAGTGTCTTCGCCACCACTCCGGCTCGCCCCCCTTGCACAAATGTCTCGGCGGCGTAGAATTTCTCTTTGATTTACATACGGGCGCCCCGCACCTAACTCCTGCATACCGCGTCACGACCCTTTAGCGCTTCGTCGTCAAACAAGCGTTGGTAGCGGTCAAGCGGTGTCCAGCAGTTAGGCACGGGGTGCCTTTTAGTTTTTTGGCGTTGACTGATGACACATGACGACTTCTTTTCAAATGGCGACGTTATCTCCCCTGCCGGTGGCTTTCGTGCGGGGCGAGGGCGCGCGGCTGTACGACGCACAGAATAACGAGTACCTCGACGCACTCAGCGGGGTTGCGGTCTGTGGCCTTGGGCACGCGCATCCTGCCGTCACCGCCGCGATCTGCGAGCAAGCCGGCAAACTATTGCATACCTCGAACTGGTACGAAATTCCCCTGCAAGCACAACTGGCCGAGCAACTGTGCCGGCTCTCGGGGATGGAGAACGCTTTTTTCTGTAACTCCGGCGCCGAAGCGAATGAAGCAGCGATCAAGCTCGCGCGTTTCTACGGCCATCAACGCAATATCCTGATCCCCGGTATCGTCGTGATGGAAGGCAGCTTCCACGGCCGCACGCTCGCCACCCTCTCCGCGACCGGCAACCGTAAGATCCAAGCCGGCTTCGAACCGCTCGTACAAGGCTTTTATCGCGTGCCGTACAACGACCTCGAGGCCGTGCGCCAAGTGGGCGAGCGCAGCAAAGACGTCGTCGCGGTGCTGGTCGAACCGATACTGGGCGAAGGCGGTATCCAGATTCCCGATCCGGGCTATCTCGCGAGCCTGCGCCAAATCTGCGATGAGCGCGGGTGGCTGCTCATGCTCGACGAAATCCAAACCGGCATGTGCCGCACCGGCAAGTGGTTTGCGTTCCAGCACGAACGCACCGTGCCTGACGTGGTCACGCTCGCGAAAGGCCTCGCTAATGGCGTGCCGATCGGCGCCTGCCTTGCGCGTGGCGCCGCGGCCCAGACGCTCAAACCGGGCACGCACGCCTCGACCTTCGGCGGCAACCCGCTTGCCGCGCGTGCGGCGTTGGCCGTGATCGAGACGCTCGAGCGCGGCAATTACGCGCCGCGCGCGGCCGCGCTCGGAACGCGCTTGCTGGAAGGTCTTAAACGTGGCCTGAAAGATGTTGCCGGCGTTAGGGATATTCGCGGCCGCGGGCTTATGTTGGCGGTCGAACTCGACCGGCCGTGCAAAGACATCATGCAGCTCGCGCTCAACCAACGGCTGTTGGTCAACGTCACGGCCGAAAACGTCGTGCGGCTGTTGCCACCGCTCATTCTCACCGACGTCGAGGCCGATACGGTGATCGAGCGGCTGGTGCGCGTGATACGCGCGTTCGTGGGGCCGTCGTGAAGGCGCGTCATTTTTTGACGTTGAACGACCTCACGCCGGATGAACTCACGCGGCTGCTCGCGCGCGCGATCGAACTCAAGCAGCAACACCACCGCGGCGCCTCGCCCCGGCCGCTCGCGGGCAAGGTGGGGGCGATGATCTTCGAAAAGTCCTCGACGCGCACACGCGTTTCGTTCGAGGCCGGCATGGCGCAACTCGGCGGCGCGACGGTTTTTCTTTCGCCGCGCGACACGCACCTCGATCGCGGCGAACCCGTGGAGGACACGGCGCGCGTGATGTCGCGCATGGTGGATGTCATCGTCATCCGCGCCAACAGTCATCAAACGGTCGAGCGTTTTGCCGCGCATTCGCGCGTGCCCGTGATCAATGCGCTCACCGACTTGCATCACCCCTGCCAACTACTCGCCGACGTTCAGACCTGGATCGAACATCGAGGCAAGGTGGCGGGCAAAACCGCCGCGTGGATTGGCGACGGCAACAACGTCTGTCACTCCTGGATTCAGGCGGCGCGCCAGTTCGGTTTTCGTTTGCGCATCGCCACGCCCGAAGGCTACGAACCGAAAAAGGAAATCGTGGCCGGTGCCGGCAACGGGGTTACCGTGCTGCGCGACCCCCACGAGACCGCGCGCGGCGCGGACCTTGT
>JBGPGJ010000343.1:0-3151 GCA_041483795.1 Sulfurifustaceae bacterium | reverse complement strand
TGTCACGTAAGGGGTGGAAGGTGACGCTGTTCGAAAAAGACCACCATCCGCGCTTTCATATCGGCGAGTCGCTGCTGCCCCTCAATATGCCGATTTTCGAACGCCTCGGTGTGCGCCAGGAGGTCGAGCGCATCGGTATGCTCAAGCGCGGCGCCGAGTTCGTCAGCGGCGACCGCGATCCGGTGCAATTTTATTTTCGCGAAGCCGTGCGCTCCGATTTCCCGATCGCTTACCAGGTCAAGCGTTCCGAACTGGATGAGATTCTGCTGCGCAACAGCGCCGCCTCCGGCACCGACGTGCGCGAAGGCGTGCGGGTGACGGACGTGCAGTTCACGGCCGACGGCGCCGAGGTGCGTGCCACCGGCGAACAGGGCGGCGCGCAGCGATGGTCCGCACGCTTCGTGGTCGATGCCTCCGGCCGCGACGCCTTTTTCGCCAACGCGTTGAAGACCAAACGGCGTAACCGCCGTCACAACAGCGCGGCCCTCTTCAGTCACTTCGAGGGCGCCGAGCGTCGTCCCGGCGAGGACGAAGGGCTGATCAGCATCTATTGGTTCGACCACGGCTGGTTCTGGATGATCCCGTTTCGCGACGGCAGCATGAGTGTCGGCGCGGTGTGCTGGCCGTACTACCTCATGAGTCGGTCCAAGAGCGTGGATGAGTTTTTTGCGGACACGATTGCCATGTGCCCGGGCGTGTCGCACCGGCTGCGGAACGCGCGCATGACCATGCCGGCGCTCGCGACCGGCAATTACTCCTACGAGTCCGGTTGCATCGGCGGCGAACGCTTCCTGCTCATCGGCGACGCCTACGCCTTCATCGATCCTGTGTTCTCAAGCGGCGTGTTCCTTGCCATGAACAGTGCCGAGATCAGCGTCGAGCTCGTGGAGCGTGCGTTGCATGAAGGGCGCTTGAGCAAATCGGTATTGCGGACCCACGAGCGCGGCATGCGCCACGGCATCAAGGTGTTCTCGTGGTTCATCTACCGCATCACCACACCGGTGATGCGACGCATGTTCCTGAAACCGAGCGATCGTTTCCGCATGAAGTCGGCGGTGCTGTCGTTGTTGGCAGCTGACCTCTATCGCGGTACCCCGATTCGCCGGTCGCTGTTAGCGTTTAAGTTTTGTTACTACGGCTTCAGCCTGATGAATTGGCGCGAGAGCTTCGCGTCATGGCGTCAGCGCCGGCGTGCCTGGCATAGCCGCCTCGGTTTCGTCTGGAAGACGGGCAAGCAACCGCTCGCTTCCAAGTAATGCCCGGCGCGCGCCATGTCGCTGAGTAAAATGGAGCTCTGTGGGCTGCTGCCGCACGCTGGTAGCATGTGTCTGCTTGAGGCCGTGCAAAGCTGGAATGACGACGAGATCGTCTGTACCGCGACCTCGCACCGTGACCCGGCCAATCCGATGCGCCACGACGGCGTGTTGCCGGCGGTGTGTGGGGTCGAATACGCCGCGCAGGCGATGGGGATACACGGGCGCCTGGTGTCCGCTCAGCACGCCAAGCCGGCGGCGGGGTTTCTCGTCAGCTTGCGCGACCTGATGTTGTATGCCGAACGCCTCGATGACGCGCCGGGACCGCTCACTATCCACGCGCGGCGCGTTGCCGATTCGGGTGAGAGTGTGTTGTGCGAGTTCAGCATAAAGATCGCCGACCGCAGGCTGCTCGGTGGTCGCGCCACGTTGCTGCTGGAGGTGTCATAGTGGCCGCGATGAGTAACAAGTACGAGGGTCGCGTGCGCGCGCTGGTGACCGGCGGCAGCGGCGCCATCGGCGCGGCGATCTGCCAATACCTGGCGCGTGACGGCATGCACGTGGCGGTGCACGCGAATCGTCGGCACGAGCAGGCGCAACAGGTCGCGGCCGCTATTTGCGCCCAGGGCGGGACCGCGGAGGCGGTCGCCTTCGATGTGACCGATGTCACGGCCGCGCAAACAGCGCTCGAAGGGTTGCTAACGGCGGGACCTATCCAGGTCCTCATTAACAATGCCGGTGTGCACGAGGACGCGCCGCTCGCCGGCATGAAACCCGAGCAGTGGCGGCGCGTGATCGATGTGTCACTGAATGGTTTTTATAACGTCACGCAACCGCTACTGTTGCCGCTGATGCGCACGCGCTGGGGGCGCATCGTCAGCATCTCATCCATCGCCGGCATTCTCGGCAACCGTGGGCAGGCGAATTACGCCGCCGCCAAGGCCGGGTTGCATGGTGCATCCAAGTCGCTCGCGATCGAGCTTGCCACACGCGGTGTCACCGTGAACGTAGTGGCCCCGGGAATCATCGAGAGCCCGATGACCGCATCGGTATTCGCGGCCGAAGACATTCGGCGTTTGGTGCCGATGCAGCGCGCCGGTAAACCCGAGGAGGTAGCGGCGTTGGTCGCTTTCCTCGTCTCCGAAAAAGCGTCTTATATCACCGGTCAGGTGATTTCCGTTAGCGGAGGGATCGCGTGATGCGCTTCTGCGTCGTTATCCCGGCGTACAACGAGGCGGCGACAATCCGCGAGGTGGTTGCGCGCACGCTCGCGGTATGCAATCGCGTGATCGTGGTGGATGACGGTTCCGTCGATGGCACGGCGCGCGGGCTGGCGCAGTTGCCGGTGACCGTTTTACGACACGACAGCAACCGCGGCAAGGCGGCGGCGCTCTGGAGCGGTTTCGAGCGCGCGCTTGCCGACGGCGCCGAGGCGGTGATTACGCTCGATGGCGACGGGCAGCACTGCCCGGAGGATATCCCGCGTTTCCTCGAAATCGCGGAGACGTATCCAGGCTGCATTGTCGTTGGGTCACGCATTGGCGAGCGCCACGCATTTCCGAAGGAACGCTACTACGCGAACCGCACGGCGAACTTTTGGATTTCGTGGGCCGCCGGTTATCGCATCGAGGATAGCCAATCGGGTTTCCGACTCTATCCGGCGGCGCTATTGCGGCGCGTACGCGTGCCGCACGATCAGGCGCACGGTTTTGTATTCGAGAGTGAGATTCTGATTGAAGCCGCACGGTTGGGCATTGGGAGCATCGCCTTACCGATCGCAGCAATCTATGCCCCCGGTGCGCGTGCGAGTCACTTTCGGGCGGTCGTGGACGTGTTGCGTATTACGCGCATGGTGGCCTGGAAGCTGCTCTCGCGCGCCATGTACCCGCAAGGATTGG
>JBGPGJ010000342.1:0-3156 GCA_041483795.1 Sulfurifustaceae bacterium | reverse complement strand
GGAAATGTCGGCCGAGTCGTCGAACACCCACGAGGCGAACATAATGTCGAAATTGTGATCGAGGAAAACGTCTTCCTTCCACGCCTGCCACTCCTGGAACTGGACATTGATGGCGATGCCGACGGCTTTCAGATAATTCTGGAACGCGAGCACCACGCGCTTGACCGCCTCGCTCTCCTTCTCGATCGGCACCTTGAGCGTGAAGGCGAGCTTCTTGCCACCCTTCTCCATGATGCCGTCGGCGCCGGGCTTGAAGCCGGCCTCGGTAAGCAACGTCCGGGCGCGTTGCGGGTCGAACGGCACCGGCTTGACGTCGAGATTGTAGGCCCAACTGCCGGGCGCGAACGGCCCGGAGATCACCGTGCCCTGGCCGTTAAAGAACGAATCGAGCATCTCCTGGCGATTCACCGCCGCCGTGATCGCCTGGCGCACGTTGCGCTCGGCCAGCACGGGGTTACGCAGGTTGTAGCCGAAAAACGAATACGACAACGCGTTGTACGGCTGCAGGATGAAGCGCTTGTCGCCCTGCACCTCGGGCAGGTTGCGCGGGTTCACCAGCACGATCATATCGATGGCGTTGAACATGAGTGCCTGCGCCATGATGTTCTGATCGGCGAACGGCTTGGAAATGAACTTCTCGATGTGCGCCTGACCCTTGAAGTAGTCGGGGTTCGAGACCAGCACCACCTCGCGGTCGGCGGTGACGGTCTTCAAAATATACGGGCCGGTGCCGATCGGATGTTGCACGAACGGGTCCTCGCGCGTGAGGTACTGCGAATTCGCCGGGCCGTGTTTCGGGATGATCTTGAAACTGAACTTGGCGAGCGCGTTCAGGATCGGACGCTTGAGCGTGCACAGCACCGTGTAGTCACCGGTCTTCTCGACCTTGTCGATGAACTCGTAGCGCACCTTGAGCGGCGTGATGGTCTTGGGGTGCATCATGAGGCTGTAGGTAAACACCACGTCATCGGCGGTGAACGGCCGCGGGTCCTCGCCCTCACGCGCGTGCCACTTCACGTCCTTGCGCAGATAAAAGGTGTACTGGCGACCGTCCTTCGACGCCTCCCAGCGCTCAGCGAGCTCGGGCACGATCTCTTGCTTTTCGTTGATGCCGACCAAGCCGTTGAACACGAGCTCGGTGATGCGCAGCGAAGTCGTTTCATTGCTCGTGATCGGGTCGAGCGTGGCCGTGCGGCCGTACTCACCGTAGTTGAGTACACCGCCGTTGGGACGCCCGTCGGCCTTCGGTGCCGCCAGCGCCGGACCGCATAACGCGATTGCCGCGCCCATTACTATCATGTTCATCAGGATTCGCTTCATCATACGTCCCTCTCTTTTCTTGCCTGTGATGTCGTTCAGAAAATCTTGACGTCGCCCGCGCTGCGCTGCTCCATGGAATAGACACCCTGCATTGCTTCCTGTATCTGGCGCACCACGGGAAATTCCTTGCTCATCTCGAAAAAGATCTCGAGACCCTCGGAAAACTTCTTGGTCCGGTAATAGGCCTCTGCCAGACCGGCGAGCATCTCCGGATCGTTGGCCTCGATCTTATTCTTATTACTCTTGTCGCGCCCGGCTTCCATATAGGTAATGGCACGAGCGTAGTCTTTCTTCCGAAGATAGTAGCTGCCGAGCGCGAAGTTGAGCCGCTGGAAGCGACTTCCGTCGCCGGTCTCGGCACTCTGGGACAGGCGCGTCATGGTCTTGGCGCATTCGGCCCCGGCCTCCGCGCAGGCGAATACGACCTCGGCCAGCACCTCCGGGTCGCCGCCCTGTTCCGCGATCGTGCTCCAGCTGCCCTCGGCCTCGGCGTGCTTGCCCTGGCGCCAGGCCAGCAGCGCCTGACGCGTGCGCGTGCGATCGCGATACTGCGCCGGCGCCTGCGGCTGGGAGAGGAAGGCGAGCACGTACTTTTGCGCCTCGTCGTTGCGGCCGAGCCCGGTGAATAGTTCGGCCAAGTAGTAGTCCGCGGTCGGCTTCATGCGCGCATCGCCCGCCGCCTGTTCGAGATTGCGGCGCGCGAGTTCGCGGTAAAGCCGCGCCATGTCGGTCAGCAGCGCCAGATCGTAAAAGCGGATGCTCTTCGCCGTACCCTTGGTCGCACGAAATATCTCGACCTGAGACGCCGTGGCAAGATCGCTGGCGCGTACGACGGCGAGCGCCCGCTCCGGCGCGCCGGCGGCGAGATAGATTTCGATCAGATAGCGCCGCGCGCGCAGCGTGAGTTCGCGCCCGCGGCCGACCTCGTCGGCGGTGCGCAGCCAAGCCTTGGCATCGCCGACACCGGCGTTGGCTTCCGCCGCCGCCCGCGCGAGCACGACGTTCGACGTCGTCCCGGCGCCGGCCCACAGGCTGCGCGCACGTTCGCCTTCCTTGCGCGCCCAGGCGACGCTGCCCAAGCCGATGATGGCGAATGCCGCATAACCGGTATCGGCGCCGGCCTCGTTGCGCCACTGCTCGAAGTTGCGCGCGGCGTCGGCGGCATTGCCGCGCGCGAGCAAGGCCTCGGCCAGATAAAGTCGTGCATAGTGGCTGCGGCCTTCGGCGCCGGTCTTGATCAGCTTGTCGAGATAATCGAGCTCGACCGTGGCGGCGGTGCGCGCGAACGCCTGGTGCAGATCGGCGTTGCGCAGGTAAACGCTGCCGAGCACCAGCTGTGCCTGCGCGCGACGCGCCGCGTCGAGGCGCGGGAGCGCGTCCTCCAGCACGCGTGCGGCCTGCTCGTAGCGACGCTTATCGATCAGCTTCATCGCGCCGGCGAGTGGATCGTCGGCCGCGCTCGCTACGATCGGCGCAGCAAACAGCGCGCCGGCGAGCGACAGCGACAGCGTGGCGCGGCGGATCACGGCGCCTCCTTGAGCTTGGCGACGAATATCTGGTCCCACTGATCCACCTGCGCGCGAAACGCGATCACGCCGTCGCGCGAGCAAGTGATATCGTGATTGATCTTGGTGCCGGTGCGAAGCCACGTGCTCGTGCGGCCGTTTACATCGGCGACGTAGATCGGGTTGTACGCCTGTTTCTCGTTGCGTACGTACACGATGCGGCGACTGTCCGGCATCCACGCCGGCCCGCGCTCGACGTCGGGGATCACGTCCGTGGCCACGATGCGCGCGGCGAGCCCTTCGCCTTCGCTCGGGTCGGAGCCGTCGGCCG
>JBGPGJ010000341.1:0-3156 GCA_041483795.1 Sulfurifustaceae bacterium | reverse complement strand
CGTTGGGTGAGCGCCCCGAAGGGGGTGCGGACAGGGACGTCCGCACCTACCTCGCGCGACAGGAAGTCGCGTCGAGGCAGCGCGGGTCCCAAAGCCGTGGATGGGCGGGGGTCTTCGCGAGACGGTGTTCGCCCCCGCGGGGCGTTGTTTCCCGCCGGCGAGTTGACCCCGCGCCCGGTGTTGGCGTGGCGCGCCCGGGACCGCTCGCGCATTCTGCGAGCGGCGAAGCGATCGGGGGCGGATTTCTTTTCGTCCATTTTCTTTGTCCGCTCAAAGAGAATGGACCCAGGGTGCAGGGGCGGAGCCACCCGCCCTTAGCCGTTAAACGTCCGCGAAGCGGACACGAGAATGGACAATGAAAATTGAAATTATATTGTGAAAACCTCGGAACCGGACCGGACATCGTGCTGATTCATGGTTGGGGATGGCATGGCGATGTGTGGACTGATGTCGCGGCGGAACTCGCACGCGAGTTTCGCGTGTGGGTACCGGATCTACCTGGTCACGGCCGCAGCCGCGAAGACGCGGCTGATTTCACATTGGACGGCCTCGCGCGGGCGGTGAGCGCGTGCGTGCCGTCCGAGGCGACATGGATCGGCTGGTCGCTCGGCGGATTGGTCGCGCTGACGGCGGCGCAGCGTGGATGGGCGCGGCGATTGGTGTTGGTGGATGCAACGCCGCGTTTCGTCCGGGACGACGGCTGGGAGTGCGGGTTGTCACGGCAATGGGTTGACGCTTTCGCCGAGGAATTTACACATGATACCCGACGCGCGCTCGAACGTTTTGCGAGCCTGCACCTGTGCGGCGAGGGCAGGGAGCGATCGCTGCTGCGGCGGTTGCAAACCGAGATTTTTCGTTTCGGCATGCCCGCAGCGCGCGTCTTGCACGTCGGACTGAAGTTGTTGGCGCAATCCGATCTTCGGCCGCAGTTGCCGCAAATACATTCCGCGGCGCTGGTGGTGCACGGCGCGTGCGACCGGATCGTCCTGCCCGAGGCGGGCGAGCGTCTCGCGCGCGCGTTGCCGCAGGGGCGGTTCGTGCGTGTGGACGATGCCGGCCATGCGCCGTTCCTGTCACACGTACATAGATTTGTGGATACCGTGGGAACGTTTTTACGTGAATAAGCCCGATCCCTTCGCGCTCGATCGTGTGCAGATGCGTGTTGGGTTCGAACGCGCCGCGCAAACTTACGATACCGCCGCCGGGTTGCAACGCGAGGTCGCGGATCGGTTATTCGAGCGCTTGGAGATCGTGCGGCTTGCGCCGGAGCGTATCCTCGACGTCGGTTGCGGCACCGGGTATTGCAGCGATCTGCTCGCGCGCCGTTATCGCGGCGCGCGCGTTGTCGGTGTGGATCTGGCGCAAGCGATGTTGCGCCTTGCCCGGCGCCGTAGGTGGTGGCGCTTATCGGCCTGGCGACGTCGTTTTATCTGCGGCGACGCCGAACGCTTACCGTTCGCCACTGCGAGCGTGGACCTGATCGTTTCGAACCTGACGCTCCAGTGGTGCCAGCCCCTGGCGGCGTTCGCGGAATTTCGACGCGTGCTGCGCCCCAGTGGGCTGCTCATGTTCACGACCTTCGGCCCGGACACGCTCAAGGAATTGCGCGCGGCTTGGAACGCGGTGGACGATTGTCCGCATGTGCACAGTTTTCTCGATCTGCGCGATGTCGGCGACTTGTTGCTGCAAAGCGATTTCGCCGATCCGGTGGTGGATGTCGAGCGCCTGACGCTGCACTATCCGGCCGTGTTCGACGTGTTGCGCGACTTGAAGCGCATCGGTGCGCACAATATCGCGCAAGAGCGCGCGCGCGGAATGACCGGCAAGCATCGTTTCACACAGTTCCGTCGCGCGTACGAGGCAATGGCGGAGGAGGGCGGTATTCCCGCTACGTATGAAGTCGTCTTTGGCCATGCCTTGGCGCCCAGCGGCGATCGCGCACGGGCGCACGTGCACGAACGAGGCGATGCCGTCATCCCTTTGAGCGCGATTCGGCGGCGTCGTGGTTAGCGGCTGGTTCGTTACGGGTACCGACACCGGTGTCGGAAAAACACGCGCCGCCCAGGCGTTGCTCGCGGCATCCGCGCACGCGGGGCAGCGGGCGGTTGGCATGAAGCCAGTGGCAAGCGGGTGTCGCGCAACACCCGATGGATTACGCAGTGAAGATGCCGAGGCATTGATACGGGCCTCGAATGTGACGGCCACTTATGCTGACGTAAACCCCTATGCCTTTGCGCCCACTATCTCGCCGCACCTCGCGGCGCGCGAGGCGGGCGTGACGATTCAGCTCGATGTGATCCGTAAGTGCTTTATGCGGCTCGCCGACCAGGCCGATTATGTCGTGGTGGAAGGCGCGGGCGGCTGGTTTGTTCCCCTCAACGACGAGCACGCCATGGCCGATGTAGCACGCGTACTCGGATTGTCGATCGTGCTGGTTGTCGGTATGCGTTTGGGTTGTCTCAACCACGCGTTGTTGACGCAGGCGGCAATTAAAAAATCCGGTCTGGCGTTCGTCGGCTGGATTGCGAACCGCGTGGACCCGGCCATGGAACGGTTCGACGAGAACTTGGCGACGCTAGAGAAGTGTCTGCACGCACCGCTGCTTACAGTGTTCCCGCATGCGCCGACAGTGTCGCCGCCGCTGGTTATAGAAAAACTTATGAAACTGATTATCAATCCTTATACCAAAACTTAGTTCGAGTGCCCGCGTGGCCGGTTAAAAACTCACTTGATGTGTTAAAATTTTACGCCACGAATCGGTTGCAGGTCACGGGTACGTGTGCTAGGGTGCCGCGCCGTAAAATTGGTCTTCAGATTGCATTTCGAGATTGTTAAATGGCTGTTCACGGTCCGCAGCCGCCGTCCTCGACGACGGTGCGGGATCGTCCCGCCCGGAACAACGAATTCGTCGTCCCATTATTAATTCTTTGGAGAGACGCATGTTGAGTGCACGTCGTATGCCGTGGGCGGGTCGCATCTCGCGCCCGATACTCGGATCGTTCCTCGCAGGCCCCGCCATGGCGGCTCGTGCCGACTACGCCGTGACCTTCCCCACGCCGGTCACCGAGATCGCGCAGAAAATCCTTAACCTGCATAACACGATCCTGATCGTTTGCTTCGTCATTTTCGTGGTCGTGTTCGGCTTCATGTTCTACG
>JBGPGJ010000340.1:0-3161 GCA_041483795.1 Sulfurifustaceae bacterium | reverse complement strand
TCGCGCCGGTGGCAGGACCCGCAACAGGTCAACGCGATCATGTTCGAATTTCAGTTGACCGGGCTGTCCAAACTCGGTGGCGTGCCGGATAGCCCGCTGAAACAGGGATTGTTCTCCTTCAAGGACGAGCGCAAAGAAAGCCTGATGAACGAGTAAGGCGTGTTATCCTATCTACCCCCGAGGGCGAGGCGGAGTCTTCGCAGACACACTTAACGTGTGTGTGCGCGGCTGGGGTCGATAGAAATCGAATGCGTTTCGCCATGGACGGCAAGCGCTGCATAAATTCAGGAAAAAGCACTCATGCTTTCTGGTCGAGTATCCCGTTTGCTGTGCGTGGTCGCGTTACTCGGCCCGTGGCTCGTGGCCGCGGCGGCGACCGCACCCACAGCCCGCGCCGTAGTTGACCTTGACCGTATTCTTGCCGTCGTCAACGACGATGTCGTCACCGATACCGAGCTCGCCGCTCGCTTGGCGCAGACGAAGCGCCAACTCACACTGGAAAAGATAAAACTCCCCACAGACGAGGTGCTACGTCGGCAACTGCTCGAGCATATGGTCATGGAACGGCTCCAGCTCCAGCTCGCCGAGCGCGGCGGTATCCGAGTGACGGACGCGGACGTCGATCAGGCGCTTGAGAAAATCGCCCAATCCAACAAGATGAACTTGACCGAGTTCCGTCGCATGCTAGTGCGCGACGGGCTCGATCCGCAGGCGCATACCGCCGAGGTCCGCTCGCAACTCATCATTCGCCAACTACTCGAGCGCGAAATCAACAACCGCGTGACCGTGAGCGAATCCGAAGTGGCAACCTTTCTCGAGACCCACCCGCAAGGTACCGATGTCGAGTACCACATTTCTCAAATCTTCCTGGCGCTACCGGAGTCTGCCTCACCCGAAGCGATCCAGGCGACACGCAAGCGCGCCGATGACATTCAGCGTCGGCTCAAGGAGGGCGAGAACTTCGAGCAGCTCGCGGTCACGTACTCGCAAGGCGAAGGTGCGCTGAACGGCGGCACGATCGGCTGGAAAAAGGCCGGTCAACTGCCGGAATTGTTTGTGACGGCACTCAAGGATCTTGCGCCCGGCAACGTGAGCGACGTACTGCGCGGCCCGAACGGCTTCCACATTCTGCGCCTGAACAACCGGCGCGGCGATGCGCCGGCAACTAATGTCGCACAAACGCATGTGCGGCACATTCTGCTGCGCCGCAGCGAAGTTCAGTCGCTCGATGAGGCGCGCACCAAGCTGCTCAATCTGCGCAACCGCAGCGAGCACGGCGAAGACTTCGCCACGCTCGCCAAAGGAAATTCCGAAGACACCGGCAGCGCCGCCGGTGGCGGTGACCTCGGCTGGGTCAACCCCGGACAGCTGGTGCCGGAATTTGAGAAGGCGATGGATGCCCTTAAGCCCGGGGAGCTGAGCCAACCGGTGCGCAGCCCTTTCGGGTTGCACCTGATCCAGGTGCTCGAACGACGCAACCAGGACATCAGCAAAGAGCGTTTGGAGGCGAGCGCGCGCAATCAGATCCACACGCGTAAGGCGAGCGAAAGCTACGAACAGTGGATGCGACAACTGCGCGACGAGGCGTACGTTGAATACCTCTCGGGTGAGGAGTAGGGAGTCAATCCGAGAGGGCGCGAGGTCGGGAGATCGTGAGATGGAAAAAGCTCTCTCGCCCTTGCGATCTAACGCCCTCCCGTTCTTAGGTCTTCACACTTTCACCCCTTACCCCTCATTCCTCACACAACCATGATTCCCGTGATCGCACTCACGCCGGGTGAACCGGCTGGGATCGGGCCCGACCTTGCTGTCTTGCTCGCACAAGAAACCTTCGCTTGCGCGCTCGTGTTTATTGCGGACGCCGATGTACTCGCACAACGCGCGCTGCAGTTGCAGCGACCGTTTTCAGCGCAATCCTGGACCGGGCGTCGCCCTATTACATCCGGCATCTATCTTTGCCCCGTGCCGGCCAGCGAACCGACGGTCCCCGGCCGGCTTAAGAACACCAACGCCGCGTACGTCATGCGCACGCTCGAACGCGCCGTGGACGGTTGTCTCGCGGGCGAATTCGATGCATTGCTTACCGGACCGGTGCACAAGGCCGCGATCAACGACGCCGGCATCCCCTTCACCGGGCACACGGAATTTCTTGCCGAACGCGCCGGCGCAGAACAGCCGGTGATGATGCTCGCCACCCACGACTTGCGCGTGGCGCTCGCCACCACCCACCTGCCCATTGCCCAAGTCAGTCGCCACATCACCCAGGAACTTTTGACCCGCGTACTCGACGTACTGCAGCGCGAACTACGCACACGCTTCCGCATCGTCGATCCACGTATCCTCGTCTGCGGGCTCAACCCGCACGCGGGCGAAGGCGGCCACCTGGGACGCGAGGAAATCGAAGTGATCGAGCCGGTGGTACGTCGGCTCAGCGAACGCGGCATGCGCCTCACGGGTCCGGTCCCCGCCGATACGGCGTTCACGCCGACGCAATTGGCGCGGTGCGATGCCGTGTTGGCGATGTACCACGATCAGGGACTACCGGTAATCAAGCACCACGATTTCGCGCATGCCGTAAACGTCACCCTGGGATTGCCGTTCGTGCGCACGTCGGTGGACCACGGTACCGCGCTCGAACTTGCCGGCACCGGCCGAGCCGACGCCTCGAGTCTACGCGCGGCGCTTCGGACGGCGCTTGAACTCACCGCCAAATGACCGCCCACCGGCCGCGCAAACGCTTCGGCCAACACTTCCTGCGGGATCTCGGTACGATCCGACGCATCGTAGGAGCGTTCGCGCCGCGCGCGGGCGAGCCGATTGTCGAGATCGGTCCCGGTGAAGGCGTACTCACGCGTGAGCTCTTGGAGCAGGCGACGCCGCTGCACGCGGTCGAACTCGACCGTGACCTTGCCGCGCAACTGCGCGCCACCTTCCCGTCCGAACAACTGATCGTACACGAGGCCGATGCGTTGGATTTCGACTTCTGCGCCCTGGCGCCGCCGGGCCGCAAACTGCGATTAATCGGCAACCTCCCGTACAACATCTCGACGCCCCTGCTCTTTCACTTGCTTGATCAAATTCACTGCATTGCCGACATGTTGTTCACGCTGCAAAAGGAAGTAGTCGCGCGCCTCGCGGCGACGCCCGACACCGCCGACTAC
>JBGPGJ010000339.1:0-3163 GCA_041483795.1 Sulfurifustaceae bacterium | reverse complement strand
TGACCACTCATCAATAGAGGGTATTGCCAAAAATGGGGAGCCTCCGATCGATTCCCAAAATACTCTCTCTCACCGCCAAGGCGGTCGCTCCGGCGCATCTTGTGCTCGCGACATTCGCAGTTTGTCGCGGTGCCCGCGGCGCTGCGCATTCCTGCTGCGCTTGCGGCCCAGCCCCAACGTCCTTGTTGGCGTGTTCGCGGCTCGCATCCTCGTCGCTCACCCCTGCTTCGCGACGAAGTCCAGGGCAGACTTCTTTGTCGCGCTGTCCTTGCTTCGCTTGAAGTCCGGCCCGTTGCCCGCCCTGGGCAGGCGACTTCGGCCTGCCCGTTCGGCGGCACCGACTTCAGCGCTGCGCGTTCCATGCTTCGCTCGAAGTCCGGCCCGGCCGTCCTGGCCGGGCGTTCGCCGCTTGCGCCGCTCACCCAC
Organism: Sulfurifustaceae bacterium; assembly: GCA_041483795.1. Classification (GTDB taxonomy): domain Bacteria; phylum Pseudomonadota; class Gammaproteobacteria; order Acidiferrobacterales; family Sulfurifustaceae; genus JAHFQD01. The sequence continues at coordinate 2,737 of JBGPGJ010000339.1, read as the reverse complement.
TGGACATCGGCGACCACTCCGCCTCACCCATGGCCGGGCGTTCGCCGCTTCGCCGTTCGCCCCCGTACAGCACAAAGAGCGCGTTGCGGCCCAGGGTGCAACAAAATAACTTGCACCCGTTCGGCTGCACGAATGTTCGCTGAATGTTCGAGAGAACTCCGCCTTACCCCCTCGCGTCTTCGCGTTGAACAATCATTAGGTTCCTATAAGAAAGAGACTTGTCCGAGCTACTATGCGAGATCGTGCATAACCGGCGCATAGAGCTGACTGTGGATGCGGCGTATAGTTTCGGCTAACCATCGTACGACATGAAAACATGGCAACCCCGACGCGCTTGGAACTCGACCTGCTCGGCGAACGCGAAATTCCAGTCGACGCCTACTGGGGCATTCACACCCTGCGGGCGCTGGAGAATTTCCCCATCAGCGACCAGCCGATCGGAAGTTACGCCGATCTCGTGCGCGCCCTGGCGTTGGTGAAACAGGCGGCGGCGCTCGCCAACCGCGAACTCGGTTTGCTCGACGCGCCGTGCTGCAATGCCATCGTCGCCGCCTGTCAGGAAATCGCCGGCGGTGCACTGCACGATCAGTTCGTGGTGGACGTAATCCAGGGCGGTGCCGGCACCTCCACCAACATGAACGCTAACGAGGTCATCGCGAACCGCGGGCTTGAGCTGCTCGGGCGTAATAAAGGAGACTACCGATATCTGCATCCGATCGAACACGTCAATCTCTCGCAAAGCACCAACGATGTTTATCCGACCGCGATGCGCGTGGCGATCTGCTTTGCCATCGAGCGGCTGCTCGCGGCCATGAGGGAGTTGCGCGCCGCGTTCGCGGCGAAGTCCGAGGAATTCCGCAATGTGCTCAAAATGGGCCGCACCCAACTCCAAGACGCCGTGCCGATGACCCTGGGCCAGGAGTTCAGCACCTATGCCGTGATGCTCGAGGAAGACGAGCAACGTTTGTCCGAGGCCGCGAAGCTCATGCACGAGATCAATCTCGGCGCCACCGCCATCGGCACCGGCATCAACACCGACGCGCGTTACGCATCGCTCGCGTGTCGTAATCTGAGTGCGATAACGGGTCTGCCGCTGGTGCCGGCGGTCAACTTCGTCGAGGCGACCCAGGACACCGGCGCCTACGTGCAACTCTCCGGTGTGCTCAAGCGCATCGCCACCAAGCTGTCGAAGGTGTGCAACGATTTAAGACTTTTGTCGAGCGGCCCGCAGGCGGGATTCGGCGAGATCAACCTGCCGCCGCGCGCCGCCGGCTCGAGTATCATGCCGGGCAAGGTCAATCCGATTATCCCTGAAGTGGTAAATCAGATTGCCTACGAGGTAATCGGTAACGACGTCACGGTAAGCTTCGCCGCCGAGGCCGGGCAGCTTCAGCTCAACGCCTTTGAGCCGATCATCGCGCACAGTTTGTTCAAGAGCCTGCAACATTTGCGCGCCGGTTGCCTGACCCTCGCGCGCAACTGTGTCGTTGGGATTACGGCGAACCGCGAGCGCCTAGCCGCGATCGTGCATCGCTCGGTGGGGTTGGCGACCGCGCTTAATCCGTACATCGGTTATGAAAACGCCACCCGCGTGGCCCAGGAGGCGCTGCGTACGGGGAAGAGCGTTACCGAGCTGGTGCTGGAAATGGGCTTGATGGACAAAGCCCAGCTGGAGGCGGTATTGCGCCCGGAAGTATTGACGCACCCGCAGGCGGCGCCGGCCAAACCGACGCGCGAGTGAACGGTTCGTCGAATAGTGTTACTTTGATGTCGTCGCGGTAGTACGAATCGTCGCTTCATAGTCAAACCAACTTCGGTGCAGGAGATACGCCTATGTTGTACGCAAAACGTTTTGTCGCCATGTTGATCACCTTTGCGGCGGTAGCGGCGCCGGTCATGGCCGAGGAGCTGACTGGGACGCTGAAGAAGATCAAGGACACGGGTGTTATCTCACTCGGTCACCGTGAATCGTCCATTCCCTTCTCCTACTACGACAACAAGCAGCAGGTGGTGGGTTACTCCTATGAAATCCAAATGAAAGTCGTGGACGCGATCAAAAAGGACCTGAAGCTGCCGAGGTTGGACGTGAAGCTCGTGCCGGTGACCTCGCAAAATCGCATCTCGCTGGTGCAAAACGGCACGGTGGATCTCGAATGCGGGTCGACCACCAATAACACCGAGCGCCAGCAGCAAGTCGCCTTCTCCAATACGATTTTCATCATCGGCACGCGTCTGTTGACGAAGAAGGATTCGGGCATCAAGGATTTTCCGGATCTGGCCGGCAAGCGGGTGGTCACGACCGCCGGTACCACCTCGGAGCGTCTGATCCGCAAGATGAATGAAGACAAGAAAATGAACATGAGCATCGTTAGCGCCAAGGACCACGGCGAATCGTTCCTGACCCTCGAAAGCGGTCGCGCGGTAGCGTTCATGATGGACGATGCACTGCTCTACGGAGAGATCGCGAAGTCCAAAAAACCGGGGGACTGGATCGTCGTCGGCACGCCGCAGTCGCGCGAGGCCTACGGCTGCATGCTGCGTAAGAGCGATGCGCCGTTTAAAAAACTGGTGGATGCGACTATCGCCAAGTTCGAGACCTCGGCGGAAGCGCCGCAGCTGTATAAAAGGTGGTTCCAGTCGGCGGTTCCGCCCAAGGGGTTGAATCTCAATTTTCCCATGAGCGAGGACATGAAGCAGTTGTACCGGAAACCTAACGACAAGGCTTTTGATTGATTTC
>JBGPGJ010000338.1:0-3166 GCA_041483795.1 Sulfurifustaceae bacterium | reverse complement strand
TGGGTCGCGTTTGTCACATTCGCAATTGAACTGCTACGACATACGATATGAGGAAGTTTGGCACCGATCCGCAGCCGCCCAACCCGGCGCTTCAGCCGACGCCCGCAAGCGGGCGCGGCTGAGCGCCACGTTGAGACTGTAGGAAAACTCTTTTTTTGGTCAGTTTTTGGAGCTGTCGGAAGGAACGTGGAATCGAGGATCGGGAATAATTTTCAGCGCCAACCGCGCCAGCGCTTTTGTCGTGCGTCGTTGCCGACAACGTGGCGACGTGCGCGAACCCTCGGTGCCTTATTTTGCCTTAGATCGCCTCTGCTTCAAGCGTACTGACGCAGAGGGGTTTTTCTACAGACTCGTTAGGCGCTCCAACGATGGAAAACTTGTGGGCTTGGATACTCGTCCCGTTCAAGCTATTCCTTTGGAGCCCCGGTCGAATCGTGGCGGTCTCGTTGGTGTTCGCAGCCGGCTATATCGCAATTATTGTGCGGCGGGATATTCACAGCCGCTTCCGCGGTTGGCCGCCCCTTGTTGCGTCAGTGCTGTGGGGTTTATATGCCGTCTGGGAATCGATCGCGCTGGAGAAGAAGTGGAACATTCGCGTAGATTTATTATTGATCGCCCCGGCTCTATTGACTATTTCAGTTGCCGCGCTTGTCTTGAGCTACCGATGGAAACGGCCACCAGAGTGAGGCGCCTAACCGCGGCGTGCAGCCGACGCCCGCAAGCGGGCGGGGCTGACGCCGAACGTTATGCAGCCGGAGGTTTCTCATTCTTTAGCGTAGACAACCAAAGGAGAAGGACATGTCAGAGAGCGTTTATAAAGTAATTGAACTGGTGGGCACGAGCAGCGAATCGTGGGAGAAGGCGGCAGCGGCGGCGGTAAGTAGAGCGTCCGAATCGCTAAGGGACCTTCGGGTAGCGGAAGTGTCAGAGTTGGATTTGCAAATAAAGGACGGAAAAGTGGAAGCGTTCCGAGCGAAGGTTAAAGTTTCATTCAAGTACGAAGGCAAAAACTAAGATTTCGCAGCCGTCTAATACTCTGGTGAAGAGGGACGCCGCAAAGGAACGCGGCGTCCCCCAAGTCCATTGTCGGGCGTCAAGAGCTGCTTGGCTTGGAAGAAGTCGGCACGAGATGATGCCCGTCAAACGCGTCCTCGCCGCACTGGCGCTGCTTCCTTCACTCGCACTCGCGCAAGGCGCGAAGCCGACCGAGGAAGTGCCCTATGTGCAAACGCCGCAGGCGGTCGTGGACAAGATGCTCGAACTCGCTGGCGTGCGCGCGGGCGATTTCGTCATTGATCTTGGCTCCGGCGATGGTCGTATCGTCATCGCCGCCGCGAAGCGCCACGGCGCGCGCGGTTTCGGCGTCGATATTGATGAGACGCTCGTAGCGGAAGCGACGCGACGCGCGCAGTCCGAAGGAGTTGCCGATCGCGTCGTGTTCTATCAGCGCGATCTCTTCGAGACCGATCTACGCCAGGCGACCGTCGTCACGATGTACCTGCTGCCCGAGTACAACCTGTTGTTGCGCCCGAAACTTCTCGCGCAGTTACGACCCGGCGCGCGCGTCGTATCGCACGATTGGGACATGGGCGACTGGACGCCGGACTACAAGGCTGAAGTTCCCGTGCCCGACAAGCCGTTGGGGTTGCGGAAATCGAGCAACGTCTATATCTGGATCGTACCGGCGCGAGTTGAAGGCCGCTGGAGCTTCGTATTTCCGCTGGGCGGCACGGTGGATCTTGCGGAGGCGCGGATCGAGCAGCGCTATCAGGAAATCGGCGGCACTGTGCGCATCGGCGCCGCCGTATTGCCGATTGAACGCGGCGCGATCCGCGGTGACGAGATCTCCTTTCGCGTCGAACATGCCTCCGGCACGATCCGCTTCCAGGGGCGCGTCGCGCAGGATCGCATCGAAGGGAGCATGGCGGTCGGTGCGGCGCGCTCGCAGCCTTGGCGGATGCTGCGCCAGTCGAGTGGCTCGTAGCGTGCACCGCGCGCACGCGGTTCGCCATGATTGACATGCCCGACCGGCTGACGGAGATACTCGAGGAGGTGGCGTAAATCTGGATCCCATACTTTGGAGGAGACAAGCACAGATATGCATGCTCGACTTTTTACTTTTGTCGGTGGGGAGATCGGTCCGTGGCGTGTTGTCGAGATCAAAACAGTCGTTGGAGAGGCCCTTGCCGACGTTAAGAGGTTGAACGTCGTCAACGGAGCAGTGCCCCCAGTGTCCGACGGAATCAAGTGGCTCCTCCGCGGAGTGACAAGCAACGAGCGTTATGTCACTCGTCCGGAAAAGTCTCAACTCGTGGCTAAACAGCCGGGTCTCGGTCGTCGTGAATCTACCTGTGCTGCGCTCATCCCCATTCGAAAAACCGCGACGTGGTGGAGTCTGGCCCAGGATGAGCGCCGAAGGATCTTTGAGGAAAGCTCCAACCACGTCAGAACCGGCCTTAAGTATCTGCCTGCGATCGCCCGCCGCCTTCACCACTGTCGCGATCTCGGAGACAATGAACCCTTCGATTTTTTAACTTGGTTCGAGTATGCATTGTCTGACTCCGCAGCCTTTGATGAATTGGTGGCCGAACTTCGCGCGTCGGAAGAGTGGAGGTACGTTGATAGGGAGATTGATATTCGCGTGGTACGCGACGGCTTTTAACAGTCGCTTGCGGGGGACGCTGACGGCGGGCGCCCCTGACGCGAGTCGTTAAAACTCTCAATCATGCCCCGTCTTGAATTTTGGTTTGAGTTCGCAAGCACATACACGTACCCGGCCGTCATGCGCATCGAGAAGCTGGCGCAGGCCGCGGGCGTCGCGGTTGATTGGAAGCCGTTTTTGCTTGGTCCGATTTTCAGCGAGCAGGGCTGGAGCGATTCGCCGTTCAATATCTATCCTGCGAAGGGACGATATATGTGGCGAGACCTGGAGCGCATTTGTGCGGCTCTATCCATCCGGTTTGTGCGCCCATCGAAGTTTCCGCGCAACGGCGTGCTTGCATCGCGGGTGGCTTGCTGGTTTGCGTCTGAACCGTGGATAGCCGAGTTCTCGAAAGCGGTTTTCCGCGCCAATTTCGGAGAGGATCGAGAAATTTCCGATCCCGAGGTGGTGCTTGCCTGTCTCAACGGGCTCGGTCTCGACGGTCCACGCTTACTTGAGCAAGCA
>JBGPGJ010000337.1:0-3176 GCA_041483795.1 Sulfurifustaceae bacterium | reverse complement strand
TCCAGTCCGGTGAGAAACACCAACGGAAATTCGAGCCCTTTGGCGGAGTGCAGGCTCATCAACTGCACGCAGTCTTCCCACGCCTCGGCCTCGCCTTCGCCTGCTTCGAGCGCCGCATGGGCAAGGAAAGTGGAAAGCGGGTCGAGTCCCTCGGCTTCGTCGTATTCGAAACCGCGTCCGGCGGTGACGAGCTCTTCCAAGTTTTCCACCCGCGCCTCGCCTTTCTCGCCCTTTTCCCTCTTATAGTGCTCAATCAACCCGCTCGCGTTGAGTACGTGTTCGATCTGCTCTGCCAACGGCAGCGCCGCGGTCTCGCGCGTCAGCCGCTCGATGAGATCGAGAAAACCTTTGAGCGCCTGCGCTGCGCGCGCGGCGAGTTCGCTTGAGGCGATGAGCCGCTCCGCAGCTTCCCACAACGACAGGCTTTCCCCCTTGGCCAGTTCGCGCACCGCGTCGAGCGTTTTGTTGCCGAGACCGCGCGTGGGCACGTTGGCAACGCGATCGAGCGACGGATCGTCGTGGCGACTCGCGATCAGGCGCAGATAGGCGAGCGCATCCTTGATTTCCTGGCGCTCGAAGAAGCGCAGCCCGCCGTAGACGCGGTAGGGCATGCCTTCCTGTACCAATATTTCTTCGAATACGCGCGACTGCGCGTTCGAACGGTAGAGGACCGCGACCGAGGCGCGCGGGCGTCCGCCCGCCACCCAGTCACGGATGCGATCCACGACGAAACGCGCTTCGTCGTATTCGTTGTAGGCGGTGTAGAGCTGAATTCGCTCGCCATCCTTGCCGGCGGTCCAGAGGTTTTTGCCGAGACGCCCGTCGTTGTGCGTGATCACGGCGTTTGCCGCTTTCAGAATATTGCCGGTGGAGCGGTAGTTTTGCTCCAAGCGCACGATGCGCGCACCCGGATAGTCCTTCTCGAAACCGAGAATGTTCTCGACCTTGGCGCCGCGCCAACCGTAGATGGACTGATCGTCGTCGCCGACGGCGAACAGATGATGGTGCGCGCCGGCGAATAGTTTGAGCCAGGCGTACTGGATGGTGTTGGTGTCCTGGAATTCGTCTACCAGCACCTGACGAAACCGGCTCTGGTAGTGCGCGCGCAGCGTGGCGTTGTCGCGCAGCAGTTCATAGGCGCGTAGCATCAGTTCGGAAAAATCCACCAGCCCCGAACGCTGGCAGGTTTCCTCGTAAACGACATAGATGCGTTTAAGTTCGCGCTGCGTCGGGTCGTAGGATTCGGGTAGATGACTTGGGCGCCGGCCTTCTTCCTTATGATGATTGATGTACCACTGCGTCTGCTTGGGTGGCCAGTAGGCTTCGTCGAGGTTCAGGTTTTTAAGAATCCGGCGAATCAAGCGGTGCTGATCTTCCGCGTCGAGAATTTGAAAACCTTGGGACAGATTCGCCTCGCGCCAGTGCGAGCGCAACAGCCGATGCGACAATCCGTGAAAGGTGCCGATCCAAAGCCCGCCGACGGGGCTGCCCAGCATGCGCTCGATGCGGGTGCGCATTTCGGACGCCGCCCTGTTGGTAAACGTCACCGCCAGGACGCCGTGCAGCGACACGCCCTCGACCGCTACGAGCCAGGCGACTCGGTGCGTCAGGACGCGCGTCTTGCCGCTGCCGGCGCCGGCAAGCACCAGCACCGGGCCGGCGGGCACGGTGACCGCCTCACGCTGCGCGTCGTTGAGATCGTTGAGAATGTGGGACACGTCCATCGCGGGGGCGAATAATAACACTCCCGACTAACGGGCGGTCCGCGTGGTTCATTCGTCGCGATATTGAAGATACAATCGGGGCATGGCTGCTACCAACTCACCACCCACGAAAACCGAGCGCCGCGATACTCCGCGCCTGCCGCTTGCGCTTGACGCCATGGTTAAAATCGCGGATCGGCCGTTTCAGGCGTTCCGCACGCGAGACCTGAGCCTCGATGGCGCGTTCGTCGAAACCGGACCGCACCGGCTGGCACCGAAGGATACGCTCCAGGTCGCGCTCAAAATCCCCGTTGCCGGCGCGCCGCAGATATATCGCTTCGAGGGGCTCATTACGCGCGTTGCGCCAGCAGGTGTGGGCATGATCTTCGACCACGTGAACACCGAGTCCTATGCCGCGCTGCTCGATCTGGTGTTCTCAAACCAGCCGAAAGGCGCGTACTAAACCGCGTCGGCGGTTTATTCCACCGTCACCGATTTCGCGAGGTTGCGCGGCTTGTCCACGTCGGTGCCGCGCGCCAGGGCGGCGTGGTAGGCGAGCAGTTGCACCGGGATGGCATGCACGATCGGTGACAGCACGCCGAAATGGCGCGGGGTACGGATCACGTGCACGCCTTCGCTCTCCGTGAAATGACTATCGAGATCGGCGAACACGTATAGCTCGCCGCCGCGGGCGCGTACTTCCTGCATGTTCGATTTCACCTTTTCCAACAGCGTGTCGTTCGGCGCGATCACCACCACCGGCATGTTCGTATCTACGAGCGCGAGCGGTCCGTGCTTCAGCTCGCCGGCGGGATAAGCCTCGGCGTGGATATAAGAAATTTCCTTGAGCTTAAGCGCGCCTTCGAGCGCAATCGGGTAGTGAATGCCGCGCCCCAGGAACAGGGCATGCTCCTTCAGCGCAAAACGCTCCGACCAGGCGCGAATCTGCGGCTCAAGATTAAGCGCGTGTTGCACGCTGCCGGGCAAATGACGCAATGCCTCGATGTGCGCGGTTTCGGCGCCAGGCGACAAACGCCCTTTGATCTTGGCGAGCGTGAGCGTCAACATGAACAGCGCTGCAAGCTGGGTGGTGAAGGCCTTGGTCGAAGCAACGCCGATTTCAGCGCCTGCGCGGGTGAAAAACACGAGCTTGGAAGCACGCGGAATGGCGCTTTCCTGCACGTTGCAGATGGATAATGTCTGGTCGTGGCCGAGTTCTTTGGCGCGTTTCAAGGCCTCCATGGTGTCGAGCGTCTCGCCCGATTGCGAGATCGTCACCACGAGGTTCTTCGGATTCGGCACCAGATCGCGGTAGCGATATTCACTTGCGATCTCGACGTTGCATGGAATCTTGGCGATGGATTCGAGCCAATAGCGCGCCACGCTACCGGCGTAATAGCTGGTGCCACAAGCGACGATCTGCACCGCCTCGATGTTCTTGAACACGTCGGCGGCTTTTTCGCCGAACAGCAC
>JBGPGJ010000336.1:0-3178 GCA_041483795.1 Sulfurifustaceae bacterium | reverse complement strand
GCGTGAGGGTGAGGTGCTGCATGTCGTCGCGCGACGGCTCGAGGACCATTCGGCGCTACTCGGGCGGCTGGTGACGCACTCGCGCGATTTCCGCTGAATCCACTCGTATGCAGCCCCTTGTCGGACGAATGATCGTGGCGTAACGTCACAGACGATGAATACCGTCCGCGACGTCGAAGAAGCGCTGTCCCCGAACGGGCTGCTTCTGGTGCTGAAGGCGATGCACTTCGCCGCCGACAAGCATCGCCGTCAGCGGCGCAAGGATGCGCACGCCTCGCCGTATATCAATCATCCGATCGCGGTGGCGGAGATACTGTGTTCGGTGGGCAAGGTGCACGATCCGGCGACGATCGCGGCTGCCATTCTGCACGACACGATCGAGGACACCGAGACCACGGGCGAGGAGCTGGAGGCGAATTTTGGTGGGGAGATCCGGCGGTTTGTGGAGGAAGTGACGGACGATAAGTCACTGCCGCCGGATGTGCGTAAGCGCTTGCAGATCGAACACGCCGCGAGTCACTCCGCCCGTGCCCGGCTGGTTAAACTCGCGGACAAGATCAGTAATGTACGCGACATTGTCGAGTCCCCGCCGGTCGGTTGGTCTACCGAGCGCCGGCGCAAGTACGTCGCTTGGGCGCAAGCGGTGGTCAACGAGATACGCGGGACCAACTCCGGGCTTGAACGCTACTTCGACGAGCTGTGCGAGCGCGCGGGCACGCAACTTGGCGACGAGTCGCGCGACTGAAACCGCGCGCGCCGGGTGCTGTTGACGCTGCTTATCGCCGTCCTTAGGATGGCGCCGGACCTGACAACCACCAACGAAACCAGGCCTGCGTCGCCATGACCGACATCTTGTACGAATCGAATCTTAAGAGTCTCAAGCTGCGCCACCGCGGTAAGGTGCGCGACATCTACGATATTGACGATCGGCACATGCTGATCGTTACCACGGATCGGCTCTCGGCCTTCGACGTGGTGCTGCCCGATCCGATCCCGGGCAAGGGCGTGCTGCTCACCGCAATGTCGAACTTTTGGTTCAATCGCACGCGCCGCATCATTGCGAATCAACTCTCCGACATTGCGCTCGAACAAGTAGTGAAAGACCCGGCCGAGCGCAAGCAAGTTGAAGCGCGCGCGGTCGTCGTGCGCAAGCTCAAGGCGCTGCCGGTCGAGGCAATCGTGCGCGGTTACCTTGTCGGTAGCGGTTGGAAGGAGTACCAGAAGTCCGGAACCGTGTGCGGTATCAAACTCCCCACCGGACTGAAAGAGGCCGAGCGCTTGCCGGAGCCGATTTTCACGCCTTCGACGAAAGCGGCGGTGGGGCAGCACGACGAAAACATCAGTTTCGAGCAAGCGGCGCAGACCCTCGGCAAGGACGCCGCCGCTCAGGTGCGCGACGCCACGCTCGCTATATATAAGGAGTGCGCGGCCTACGCGCTCACGCGCGGTATCGTCATCGCCGATACCAAGTTCGAGTTCGGTCTCGACGAGCACGGCACGCTGACGCTCATTGACGAGGTGCTGACACCCGATTCCTCGCGCTTTTGGCCCGCCGACTCCTATAAACCCGGCGCCAATCCGCCGAGCTTCGACAAGCAGTACGTGCGCGATTACTTGAAAAGTATCGGTTGGAATAAAAAGCCGCCCGCGCCGCACCTTCCCCCCGAAGTGATTGCCAAGACCGCCGAGAAATATCGTGAAGCGTTACGGCGCCTCACTGGAGCCGCCGTGGTCGCCCGGGCCGCCGGCTAACGTTTTCCACGCCCGCGCGAGTTCGGATATGCAGAATTCGGTGGTGTTTCTGGGCAATCAACCGGTGTCGGTGTGGCCCAAGGGACAAGAGATCCGGGTATTGGATCACCCCCTGATCATGGCCACCCGCTTCGCCGACTTCGAGCTTTACCATCCCCGACTCATCGGCAAGATTCTGGAAATGGAACGGCGTCCACGGGTTCGCAAGCAATACTTTCGCGGCGCGTGTGGAACCAAGGTGCACCATGTCGATCGCTGGAATTTCTCCGAGGCGAATCTCATCCACGCCCGCGCGCTGGAGTTATTTCGACGTGCCCTCAAACGCAACGAGGCGGTAGCGGATTTGAGTTGGGCCAACGTCTATCGCGATGGCGAGTATTGCATGCCGCACAGTCATCTGCGTGCGATGGCGAGCGTCGTTTACTTTGTTGAAACCGGAGACACCGATCCGGACGATCCCTCGGGGGGCCGGTTCTGCTTCGTGGATCCGCGTTTACCGAACTGTTGTAAGGAGGAGCAGGACAAGATGACAACGCCGTATTTTCCGGGAACACCTGCTGGCGTGATGCTGATATTCCCGGGCCAGTTGGTGCACAGCGTTAACCCCTACAGCGGTACGCAACCGCGCATCACGATGTCGTGGAATATCAACGATGCTGCCGTCCCCAGCTCGCCATTGCCGACGGAAGACTAGGGCGCGCTACTTCTCGCATTCAATGCGGTCGGGTCCGGCATTCCTTGCGCGCGCGGCAAGCGACTCGGCGCGGGCAAGGAAAACGGCGGGGCCTTCGCCGCGCACGTAACCGGTGACCGCACCGGAGAACGTGGGCAACGGTCGCAACCGCCCGCCGAAGCGGTATTGCGTGTCTGCAACATGTTGCTGAATCTTACGTAATGCCTGCAATCCCTGTGTGGTTTCGGTAGCGGGCAGCATCCACACCAGCCCGTGGGGACGGCAGTGCGCCACGACGTCGTAGGCGCGTGCCCAGGACGTGATACTTTCCAGGTATTGACGAATAACCTCGCGACCGGCGTTGGGTCCGACAAGGCGATCGATGTCGCCGAGATGATCCGGACCGAGCAGCGCGAGCGACAATGGATGACGATGACGTTCGGCCCGGCGTGCTTCCGCCTCCAGGCGTCGCAAGAGTGCCTGACGATCCGCGGACACAGGATCCAACGATTCCGCAGGCGTCGCCAGCCTGAAGGCGATATCGTTGACGCCATGGCGTGCCTGTTGCAGGCGCTCATCGAGCGTTTTATTGTCCCCGAGCAGTTCCTCCACCGCGCCATGCAGGATGTCTTGAGCCTCCTCGAATTCCCGCGCGGTGCTCGCGCGCGCGAGCAATGCGGCAACGATTTTGTGGCGCACGATGTTGTCCGCGCTATAAAACAGCGCCTCGTCGAGTCGCTGTGCCAACGTATG
>JBGPGJ010000335.1:0-3179 GCA_041483795.1 Sulfurifustaceae bacterium | reverse complement strand
TCCGAAGCGGTACAGTAATTGGAAAAACAATGGGTTACTTCGGCGCTATGGCTCGTAGATGTCGGCCGACGGCAAGCCTTGCTCCGACCCATCCGAGACCAGCGCCCGCGCCAAGAAGCACCACGGAAGAAAGGATATCCAATCCTCCAGTTGCGAAGTCGTTTCCGTAGAGACTCGTGAGTTCGTGAATCGGTCCCCATAAGAGCCACCGGCTCGTATGGACCAGTACCCAGGCGAGGATTGCGCCGAGCGTACCTTGAACGAAGCCAGCGTAGAGAAATGGACGGCGGATGAAGGCGTCGGTGGCGCCGACGAGCTTGGAGACCTCGATTTCATCGCGACGACTCAGAACCGCGAGTCGGATGGTGTTACCGACGATGAGCAGCACCGCGATCGCCAGCAGTCCCGCCAGGATGGTTACCCCGCGCTGCGCGAGCCCGAGCCAGGCGTGCAAGCGTTTCACCCACTCGAGATCGAGTTGCGCCAGCTCCACATCGCTGAGTTGGCGCAGGTCCTGCGCCAGCCGCTCGAGTGTTTCGGCCTGACTTGCCTCGGCAGTCGGGTAGACCACCAACACGGCTGGCAGCGGATTACGTTCCAGCGCTTCCAGGGCCTCGCCGAAACCCGAGTCGCGCTTGAATTCCTCGAACGCCTGTTCGCGCGAGATGAACTCGACCTTCGCCACCTCCTGTTTACGCCGAATCTGGCCGGCGAGTTTCTGTGCCGCGGCAGCGCTAACGTCACGTTTGAGAAAGAGCGAGATTCGCCCGGGACCTTCCCAACCGCTGCTCAACCGAAGCGCATTGTCTATTGCAACCCACATCGCGGCCGGCAACGCGAGCGTGATACCGATCACGGCGACAGTCATGAATGAGGCGAGCGGCGCGCGCGCGAGCCCACCGAGACTGCCGATGAACGCCTGCGCGTGACGCGCCAGGTAGGTAACCAGCCATTTCATGCGCGCGTTCCGCTGTCGCGCACCAGTTCACCGTGGTCGAGTTGGAGCACGCGCTTGCGCGCGCGCGCGATCAGAGGTGCGTCGTGGGTCGCGATCAGCACGGTAACGCCGTGGTGATGAAAGTCGAGGAACAGACTGACAATTTCCTCGGACAACGCCGCGTCGAGATTACCGGTGGGCTCGTCGGCGAGCAGCAGGGGCGGTTTGCCGACCACCGCGCGGGCAATCGAAACGCGTTGCTGCTCGCCGCCGGAGAGGGTGATCGGGTAGGCGCGTTCCTTGTCGAGCAGCGATACTTTGTCGAGCGCGGCGTGCACTCGTCGGTGGATCTCGCGATGTCCGACGCCGGCAACCACAAGCGGCAGGGCCACGTTATCAAACACCGTGCGGTCGTGGAGCAGCTTATAATCCTGGAATACCATTCCGAGCGAGCGGCGGAAGAACGGCACCTGCCAGCGCCCGAGGCGCGCAAGGTTTTTGCGGTTCACGACCGCTTGACCGCGCGATGGTCGTTCGATCAGCGCAATCAATTTTAGCAGCGTGCTCTTACCCGCGCCCGAGTGGCCGGTTATGAACGCCATTTCGCCGTGTTCCAGTGCGAAGCTGATGTTTTTCAGCGCGTCGTAGCCGCTCGGGTAGCGCTTGAACACCTGGCTGAACTGGATCATGGCGGTCGCTTGCGATTATCCGACGATGGCGCTGACGTACGCCTCGGCGTCGAATTCCACGAGGTCGTCCATATCCTCGCCGATGCCGATGTAGCGGATGGGGAGGCCGGTTTTCTTTGCAATCGCGATCGCGATGCCGCCTTTGGCGGTGCCGTCGAGTTTGGTGAGCGCGAGCCCGGTGACGTTCACCGCGGCGGCGAAGTGCTGAAGTTGTGAAAGCGCATTTTGGCCCATGGTCGCATCGAGCACGAGCAGCACCTCGTGCGGCGCGCTGGCGTCTTGCTTGCCGAGCACCCGGTGAATTTTTTTCAGTTCCTCCATTAGGGAGGCGTGTGTGTGTTGTCGGCCGGCAGTGTCCACGATCAGCACGTCGGCGCCGCGCGCCATTGCCGCCTGCATGGCGTCATGCGCCACCGCCGCGGCGTCGGCGCCGCTTTCCTGCGCAATCACAGGAATCCCGAGGCGTTCGCCCCATATTTTAAGTTGTTCGACCGCGGCGGCACGAAAGGTATCGGCCGCCGCGAGTAGCGCCTTATGGCCCTCGGCCTGGAGCCGGCGGGCGAGTTTGGCGATGGTTGTGGTCTTGCCGACGCCATTGACGCCCACGACCATAATGACAAAGGGTTTGGGCCCGGCAATGGTAAGCCGCCGCGCGCACGGTTGAACGATGTCGAGGATGTCCTGTCTCAAAAGCCGGTATGCCGCGGCACCGTCGCTGAGTTCCTTGCGCGACAGGCGCGCGCCCAGTTCGGCGATCAGCGCCTGCGTGGTTTCGATGCCGACGTCCGCGGCCAGCAGTATTGCTTCGAGGTCTTCGAGTAACGCAGCATCGAGCGCGCGACCGTCGCCGAAGAGACCGCTGAGTCCGCGGCCGAGTGTCTGTGCGGTTTTCGGCAGGCGCTCGCGCAACCGGCCGAACAGACCGGACGGCGATGGGGCGGCGGCGTTACGCTCGGGGTCGATCAATAGGTTACCTCGCGCGGCGGTTGGGTTATGCTTGTGCGCTGTCGAATTTTATACGAACAATCAAACGGAATCCGCATGTACCGAACATTGGTTGTTGTGCTTTCCGGCCTGCTCGTCGGCGGCTGCGCCACCATCCACGAAAAGACGCTCGACAACGGTCTGCGCGTGATCGTGAAGGAAGATCATCGCTCGCCGGTAGTCGTTTCGCAGGTCTGGTACAAGGTTGGCAGTATGGACGAACCCGAGGGGTCGACCGGCATCTCGCACGCGCTCGAACACATGATGTTCAAGGGTACCAGTCGCCTCAAGCCCGGTGAATTCTCACGCATCGTTGCCGAGCAGGGCGGGCGCGAGAACGCCTTCACCAGCTACGATTACACCGGCTACTACCAGCAGCTTGAGAAGTCGCGCCTATCGGTGAGCTTCGAACTCGAGGCCGACCGCATGCGCAATCTGCTGCTTGCGCCCGAGGAGTTCGCCAAAGAGATTCAGGTAGTGATGGAAGAGCGGCGCTTGCGCACCGAAGACCAGCCCGAGGCGCTGCTGGGCGAAAAGTTCATGGCGACCGCTTACCAAGTACATTCTTA
>JBGPGJ010000334.1:0-3200 GCA_041483795.1 Sulfurifustaceae bacterium | reverse complement strand
TCGTGCAAGCGCACCGGGCCATCCTGCATCGCGGTAAAACGAGCCTGTCGGGGATGCAGCCGCGCACGACTTGTGTGATGTGTCTGGTGCAGAATGGTTACGCTTACTGGGCGCACGTGGGCGATAGCCGCTTGTATCACTTCCGTCACGGAGGCCTCATGCAACGCACCCAGGATCATTCTACGGTCGAGGAACTGCGCCAGGACGGCTTGGTGTCGGAAGAGGAAATGCGCGGCCACCCGCAAAAAAGCCGGCTGACCAAATGCGTCGGCGGACCGAACAAACCCACGATCGCTCTGGGCGAGGAGACCGCGCTCGCGCGCGACGACGTGTTGTTGCTATGCTCCGATGGGGTGTGGGAAGCACACACGCCGGAAGAGCTGCTGCGGTTTATCGAAAACGGCGCGCTCGATGAGGCCGTGGAGGAAATGTTGTTTAACACTGAACGCAAAATGCACGAAAGCTGCGACAACCTGAGCGCCGTGTGCCTGCGCTGGCTCGAGGACGCCCCCGCGACGCTGCCGCTGCAAGGCAATGCAACGGCGCACGTAGACGAACGCATGTTACTCGACGCTGCCGCGAGCATGAAAGGCGCGCTCAAGCACCAGGAAAATCAGGCGGCGCCCAAAAACTCTCGGCGCAGCGTCGCAGACGAAATCCGCGAACTGGAGCAGTATTTGCGTAAACGCGATCCGAAAATCTAAAAGATTGCTTACCGCAAAGGCGAAGCGGGGTTGTCGTGGATGCACTTAACGTTTGCAGCCAAGGGTGCAGCATAACCCGCTGCACCCGTTCGACGGCGCAAATGCACGTTAAGTGCATTTGCAACTACCCCGTCTCACTCGCGCCGTTGAGCGCCCGCACAGGGAGGTGCGGGCCGTGGTGCATCGAAGCCATTGGTGCGACGCTAGGGAAGGCATGCAAATTTAGCGTCCTCTGTGCCTGTACGGTAATCAATAGTTTTTTCGAAAATTGGTCAAAAATTCCTCAATAATTCATTGCAAACACCCGGAGCAAGCATGAGACCCAGCGGCCGCAAACCCGACGAGCTGCGAGCGATCCGCCTTACGCGCAACTACACCAAGCACGCCGAGGGTTCGGTGCTGGTGGAGTTCGGCGACACGCGCGTGATCTGCACGGTCAGCATGGAAGCGAAAGTGCCGACCTTTCTCAAGGGCAAGGGTCAAGGTTGGATCACGGCCGAGTACGGCATGCTCCCGCGCGCGACCCACACGCGTTCGCAGCGCGAGGCGGCCGCCGGTAAACAAGGCGGACGCACGCTCGAAATCCAGCGCCTCATCGGTCGCAGTCTGCGCGCGGCGGTGGACCTGACGCAACTCGGCGAGCGCGCCTTCACCGTGGATTGCGACGTGATCCAGGCCGACGGCGGCACGCGTACCGCGTCCATCACCGGCGGTTGCGTCGCGCTCATGGACGCGATCAATCGCGCGCGCGAACTAAAGCTTATCAGCGGCAACCCGCTGCGCCACCTGGTGGCCTCGGTCTCGGCCGGGATCTATCAGGGCGTGCCGGTGCTCGACCTCGACTACGCCGAAGACTCGAACGCCGAAACCGACATGAATTTCGTGATGAACGACGAAGGCCGCTTCATCGAAGTCCAGGGCACCGCCGAAGGCAAGGCGTTCACCGGCGAAGAAATGTTGGCCATGACCGCGCTTGCCGAAGCAGGCATCCGGCGCCTGCTTGCGATTCAAAAGGACACGCTGGGGATGGCATGACGAAAACCGTCGTGCTCGCGAGCGGTAACGCTGGCAAGCTGCGCGAAATAAATCAAATCCTCGCCGACCTCGACATCGAGGTCGCACCGCAATCGCAGTTCAACGTGCCGGAGGCGGAAGAAAAGGGTCTCAGCTTTGTCGAGAACGCCATCCTCAAGGCACGCAATGCCGCGCATCACTCGCACCTGCCGGCAATCGCCGACGACTCGGGCATCGAAGTGGATTTGCTGAACGGCGCGCCTGGCATCTACTCCGCGCGCTACGCAGGCCCAGGAGCAAGCGACGCGCAGAATTTGCAAAAGTTACTCGACGACCTCAAAGAGGTACCGGAAGCAAAACGCAGCGCGCGCTTTCAATGTGCGATGGTATACCTGCGCCACGAACATGATTCGACGCCGATCATCGCGCAAGGCACCTGGGAGGGACGCATTCTTTTCGCCCCGCGCGGCAACCATGGCTTCGGCTACGATCCGGTGTTCTTCGTGCCGACGCACCATTGCGCAGCCGCCGAACTGCCACCCGAGATCAAGAACCAACTTTCCCACCGCGGCCAGGCCTTACGTGCGCTTGTTGCCGCGCTTGGGCACGCACACCTGTAATGTCGTCGCGGATGACAGCGGCGGACGCATTTCGGCTCAAGGCTGCGCTCGCCTTCGCCGCCGTTTATCTCGTCTGGGGTTCGACTTATCTGGTCATTCGCATTGGTGTCGCCGAATTGCCGCCGGCGCTCTTTGCCGGCGCGCGCTTCCTCGCCGCCGGTACGTTGCTCGCTTTGGTCGCACGATGGACGGGCCAGCGGTTTCCCCGCAGCGTGCGCGAGTGGCGCACAATCGCCGTGGTCGGCGTGTGCATGCTCGCCACGGCCAACGGCTTGGTCGTGTGGGGCGAGCAGTGGTTGCCCTCGAATCAGGCGGCCTTGCTGGTCGCGACCGCGGCGCTCTGGATCGCCGGCTTCGGCACGCTTGGTGCGCACGGGCACAAACTCGCGCGCCGCACGGTATTGGGACTCGTCGTCGGTTTCGCCGGCACCGTGTGGCTTTTGCTGCCCAATAAAGGTTTCAGGTTCGAGCACCTCGGCGCACAACTCGCCGTGCTCGGCTCGGCGATCGCGTGGTCGGCAGGCTCGATGTACGCAAAAAGCCAGCGTCCAAATACGCCGCCGCTGATGTCGGCCGCAATGCAGTCGCTGGTCGCCGGCGCATTTCTCACCGCCATCGGCGTCGGCGCGGGCGAGACCGCCCGTTGGCCGTCGTCACCGACCGTGCTGTGGACGCTCGCCTATCTCGTCGTGCTCGGCTCGTGCGTCGGTTATGCCGCGTATATCTGGCTGTTGCATCATGTCAGCCCCGCCGCGCTCGGGACGTACGCCTACGTCAACCCCGCCGTCGCGGTCGTGCTTGGCTGGTGGATCCTCGACGAGCGCCTCGGCCCGGCCCAGCTCATCGGCATGGTGGTGATCCT
>JBGPGJ010000333.1:0-3207 GCA_041483795.1 Sulfurifustaceae bacterium | reverse complement strand
ACGGACTCGTATCCTTGATCCTCGATGCCGAGGGCGAGACGCACGTTGTCCCGATCCATGACGATGCCTTGGTAACCGGCCTGCTTATATACGTCGACCATGCCGGTGGAGTAAGCCATCTCGTTGACGAGCGCCAGACGGGGTTTGGCGTCGAGAACGGCTTGATAGTCCTCGCGGCCGAGACTCTGATTCCAGACATTAACCTCATAGGGCACCAGCGGACCGATCAGCTGTACATAGCCGCTGCCGATGAGCTCGCACTTGCCAGCGGTCAACAAACCCTTCAGGCGCGCAACCCATTGCGGATCCAGTTCCTGGATTCGCTTCAGCGTCCAGCTCGACATTTCGATTCCGATCGGAATCGCGCTCTCCGATGCCAGGGCGAGCAGCGGGCGGTAGCAACGCCGAATGACCTCGCCCCGAGCCGGGACTGTTATCGAGGAATAGGCGAGATTAAGATGAAACAGAATAAAGGCTTTTGGCATTACCGGCTCACAAGCATCCTCATGCGTTCCGCCAAGCGTGATGCCCCCTGACTGTCTATCTTGCCCGCCGCCTGCCGCGAAATAACCTGCGCTGCCTTCTGATCGCGCATCAGTTCACAGAGCATTACTACGGCGCGAGTTGCATCTTGCGCAATCATGGCCACCGCTTCGCGCTTGAGTCTATCGAGTTCCGCCCGATCCTTGTCGCCATAGGGCGAAAAGACAACCGTCGGAACCCCGTATTGCAGCAGCTCAAAAAAACTAACGCCATAAACCGTCAGCGCGAAATTCGACTGCGCCATAAGCGACCCCAACCCAGCGGGCGCGTCGTGCATGAGCCAACGCAGCCGCGGTTGCGTTGGCAATCGGGGTTGCTCGGCGTAAGGGCCCCTGACCCAATGCACCTCGGTGCCGATAGATAACTTGGCGTCCAGCTCGCTCGGCAGAGAACGTCCCAAGTGCATCGCGTCGCTGCCGCCGGTGAGCACTAATACCTTATTGCCCGGCGACCAAGCCCCCTTGGGTTCCGATTTTTCCAACAGGTAACAATCCCAGCCGTGGTACACCGGCTTGCGACAACGCGATGTCTTGTCTGGATCGACATAAAAAGACGGGATTTGGACCAATTCGAATTCATCGCAATACTTCAGCATGCTGTCGATCCCCACGAGATGCGCCTGACGTGCGCGTAACGCCGAAAGTAACGCCGGCAGATCGGTCGGTATCCGCTGCGGATGAATGTCGAAGACAACGACATCGGTTCGCTTGGCATCCACCTCCCGCATGACCGCCGCCGAGAGATCTTCTGCCAATCCGATGTAGCGGTGCGGTATCAGTGCCAAATCGGCCCGGTCCACCGATTCACCCTGGATCAGCAGCCGCACGCCGGCGAAAACCTTATCTTGCAGCGCCCGCGCCACCGTCAAGGAACGCGACAAATGACCCAAACCGATACCCGCGCCTGCGTGACATACGATCAACGCGTTCAGGGACGTGTCGCCGACTGCCTTTTGCTGCACGTGTGCATTGATCGCCGCCAACGCCGCATCGCGCCCGAGCTCGTCGATGACCCACTTCAGCGACACAATACTTCCAGCGTCGTGACCGGCGCACCATCTGCGGTACACCTCTGACATGAATTGGTAATCGGACGGAGTGTCCACCGAGATGCGATGTTCAACCGAAGAAAATATTACATCCTCCGGCACCGTTGTCTTATTTAGCCCGTCTGCGAAACGCCTGAGCGATGCACCGACGTGCTCCCGTTCCTGCGGCAGCCGCGCTTCTTTTACAATCCGATCCCAAACTGAACGCCGATATACCGAAAAGCCTTCGTGAACATACGCGCCGCCATTCTTCGGCGGCTCGAGTTCCACTAGTTCCGCCTTCGGATTCATCCGCAATCCCTGGACAAGGTTCGATACCGTGGCCGGCTCGATCAGCGGCGAATCGCCGCAGAAGTAAATGATGATCTCCGGTTGTTCGGCCTGAACTAGGGCGTCCACCCTTCCGACCAGATCGTTCACGTCGCCGCGATAGGCGAACACCTGTTTGTTATTATCGTGCGCCCATTCGACCAACGGCCGATTGTAGGTATCATCGGTCGTTGCCAGCACCAGCTGGTTAATCTCCGGTATCAACTCTAGGCGCTCGAATAGCCGGGCGATGAGTGGCTTGCCGGCGAGATCAAGTAAGTGTTTGGCGGGGAGCCGGCTGGAATTTAGACGTGCACCGACGACACCGAGGACTCTAGCCAAAGTCTTTCCGTATTTGCTTCAACGGCCGCAAACCATCGGACGGGTCCGCGCGCCACAGGCGATCCGGTAACTCTGACGGCATCGGCTCCTTGACACCCATGCCGTCGGCGGCGAAACCTTTGCGTATTTGCTCAATCACCGGAGCGATTTGCTCTGGCAGCCAGCAATGCCCGGCTTCGAACTCCTCGCCCTTGCCCTCGAGATCCAGATGAAACTCGATGACCTCCGCCCCCCAGCGATGGATCGCGCGATGAATGACACCTGGCTCCACCGTGTGGTCCGACCAACCGATACGGCAACCCGTTGCCTTGCGCAAGCTTTCAATGGCCGCAAGGTTGGCCTCCACATAAGGCGCGGGGTAGGCTGAAACACAGTGCAACAACGTGACGTCTCGGCACCCACCGTCCCGAAGCACTTTCACAGCATGTTGAATCTCGTCCAGCGTGGCCATGCCCGTGGAAAGGGTCACCGGCTTTCCGGTCTTGGCGCAGGCGCTTAACAAGGCATCCCACAACAGCTCGTACGACGCGATCTTGTAGAAAACCACGTACGGCGCAAGCTCCTTCACTGCGTCCAGATAAAACGGCGTACAGCTGAACTGAATGTTCTTTTCCTTGCAGCGGGCGGAAAGCTTAGGCAAGAACTCCAGCGGAAGTTCCCATTCTTTGCGTTTGCGGTGCGTTTCCGACTTATTCAATATTTCCGGCGCGAACAACTGGTCGATGCGGAAGAGTTGAAACTTCACCGCATCGCAGCCGATCTCGGCGGCTTTGTCTATAAACTGAAAGCAGCGCACCAAATCGCGGTTGTGATTGCTGGAAACCTCTGCAATAAATAACGTCATGACGCAACCTCGACCTGCACTCGCGACAGCGCCTGATTCACACGTGCCAGCGCCTCCTCGCGATCATTACCGGTGACGATTACATAACCGAATCTGTCGGGATGCATACGAATCGGCGGTT
>JBGPGJ010000332.1:0-3209 GCA_041483795.1 Sulfurifustaceae bacterium | reverse complement strand
TGGATCGCCCGCAGCCACTCGCGCGGGTGCGCGAGGAACACGAGCGGCGACATCGCCACGAGCGGCATGGCGTAGTACAGGCTCGCGAGCCAGGCTCCGATCAGGCCCATGTCGTGGTAGAGCGGCATCCAACTCACGAACACATCGTTCGATGTGACCGCGACCGTCGCGCCCATGGCGCGGATGTTCGCGAGCAGATTCGCATGCGTGAGGATGACGCCCTTGGGGTGGCCGGTGGAGCCCGAGGTGTATTGCAGGAAGGCGATATCCTGCGCGTGGGCGGCGAACGGCGGCGCTATCGTGTTCGCGGCGATGAGTTCTTCGACCGTGAGGCTGGCGCGCAACCTGGGCGCCAGCGTGCGAAAGAGCTGCGCCACGCGGTGCGCCTCGGGCACGGTAATAAGGAATACGCTCTGCGCGTTGTCGAGGATGCGCGCGTGCCGCTTGAGGTGCTCTTCGAGCTGCGCCGCGCGCAGCGGCGGGTAGATCGGGACCGGGACGCCGCCGGCCATGAGCACGCCGAAGAAGGCGAGGAAGTATTCGCGCGAGGTGGGGAGCATGAGCGCGACCGTCTCGCCCCGCGCTAACTCACGCGCTTGCAAACCTCCGGCAACGCGCATGGCGCCCGCGCGCAGCGCTTCGTAGGCGATGATTTCCTCTTGCAACGATTCCGTCAGGACATGGATGTGCGCTCGCGCGGGGTTTGTCTGCGCGTGCGCATCGAGCACGTCGAGCAGGGTCTGCGCCTGCGCGGGCGGGGCGATGATGTCACCGGACGGCGGCGTAGATGGCGCGTACACCGCCGCGGGGACGGGAATGGCTTGCGCCAGCGCAAGGGCGCGCAACAGGTCACGCGGCGTTTCCGCCGAGGCCATCACGTGCGCGGGTAGGCTGGTGTCGAAGGCGTGCTCGAGCCGCGCGATCAGCTCGACGCGCGACAGGCTGTCGAGCCCGAAGTCGCGCTCGAGCCGGCTGTCGAGCGTGACCGATGTGGGAACGGCTGTCTGCGGATGCAGCTCGGTCGCCAGCGCACGCACGATCTCGAGCACCTGCTCGGTGCTGGCGCGGCGGTCGGGACGTTTCGCGGTGTTGGCGGTCATGACGGCTCCATATGCGGGCGGGCAGAACCTTGTTTGCCAGCTTTTCACCGTCCGGCGTAGTTCCGATAGTCAGCTCCGTTCAATTAGTTCGCTCTTAGATTTCAGTACATGCTCAAAAACCAGCAAAGGCTTTGACGTGCGTCAATTTGCCCGGCACGGAACGCATTCATAGTATTTCAACGGAAACAGGAGGCACCATGTTCAAGCACATATTGATCCCGACCGATGGGTCGGAATTTTCGGGAAAGGTCGTGAAAGAAGGTATCGCGCTGGCCAAGGCACTCGATGCCAGGATCACCGCCGTTCACATCGTCGTGTCACACCGTCTGTCACCGTTCGATTTGGGAATGGTCGCTGCACTCGATGAGCGAGTGGAGAAAGAGGTGGAGCAGGCGTTTCAGGCGGCGGGGGAGACGTACCTGGATCGTATTCAGAAGGCCGCCGAGGCAGCCGACATGACCTGCGATCGCGTACTGCTCCGGGGCGAGGAACCCTGGAAAGGAATCATCGAAACCGCGAACAACAAAGGTTGCGACCTGATCATGATGGCGGCGCATGGGCGGCGCGGCATATCCGCGTTGCTGCTCGGGAGCGAGACCAACAAGGTGTTGACCCACTCGAAGATCCCGGTGCTGGTTTACCGTTAGACAAGGAGACGTGCAATGCAAATGCCAAGTCAGCAATCCAAAGGGCCGTTCTGCCAGAGTTGCGGCATGCCGCTCGAAAAGCCAGATGATTTTGGTACCGTCGCTAACGGACTGCGGATCAACGACTACTGCTATTTCTGTTTTGAGAACGGCGCGTTCACCGAACCGAGCATCGGCATGCAGGGCATGATCGACAAGTGCGTCACAATCATGGCGCGGCAGGGAATCATGCCGGAGGGCCAAGCGCGGACACTCATGACTGAAGTCATCCCGCGACTGAAAAGATGGCAGAGAAATTAAGCCGCCCACGCGATTCGCAGTGCAACTCAATACCGCAGTGCGTGGCGCTTCCGCGAACAATCAAGGCGTGCGCTGCTTGAGATAACCGATCAGATCGTTCAGCGTGTGGAGCTTCTGGTAATCGGCCTCGGGGATGTCGACCTTGAGCGTCTCATGCAGGCCGACGATGAAGTTGAGCCAATCCATCGAATCGAGATCCACCTGGTCGCGCAGCGGGCGGTCGGGCGCGAGTTTGCTGGGCTCGATCTCCGGGGCGATCCCGTGCAGCGTCTTGAAGATGGCGTCGCGGATCGTTTGGTCGTTCATCAGAGTTTTTCCGGCTCCTGTAACAGCGACGTCAGCTCGTTCAGGAACAATCCGCCGCGATGGCCGTCGCTCGCACGATGGTCGGCGGCGAGGCTCGCGGTGACCGTCGGCGCAATACGGACGGCGCCGTCTTGAACCTGGGCGCGCTCGTTTATCCGGCCGAAGCCGATAATCGCCACCTGGGGCGGGTAGATCACGCCGAACACGGACTCCACACCCTGATCGCCGAGATTGGTCACCGTGACCGTCGGCATGGAAAACTCGGAGCTTCGAAGCGAGAGGGCGCGCGCCCGTTTTACCAGATCGTTCAATTCGCGCATGAGCTGATCGAGCGGCTTGGCGTTGACGTCGAGAAGCGCGGGTGCGATCAGTCCGCCCTGGCGCAGCGATATGGCGACACCGACGTGCACCTCGGGCGCGGGCTCGAAGCGATCGTTGCGATAAAAGCCGTTCAGTTCGGGAAACTTCACCAACGCCTTGGCGACCGCCTTGATGAACAGCACCGCCATCAGCAGGCGCTCGGTCACGGGCCGCTTTTCGTTTTGCGCGGCGAGCCAGCGGGTGGCATTGGCGAGCGGGATGTCGGTGGCGAGGTAGTAGTGCGGAATCTCGCGTTTCGAGCGCGCCATCGCTGCGGCGATGGTTCGCCGCATTTCGGCGGCGCGATCAGGCGTCGGTGCGGCTTCCGCTTTGCCCGGCTGCGCCATAGCGCGTTCCACGTCCTCCACCGTTACCGCGCCCTGCGGCCCGGTGCCGATTACTGCGTCGAGGGATACGCCTTTCTCTTCCGCCATCTTGCGCGCGGCGGGGGAGATGCGCCGGCGCGCGACTGCTGCCGTGGCGGATGGATGTCCGG
>JBGPGJ010000331.1:0-3214 GCA_041483795.1 Sulfurifustaceae bacterium | reverse complement strand
CGTTGGGTGAGCGCCCCGAAGGGGGTGCGGACAGGGACGTCCGCACCTACCTCGCGCGACAGGAAGTCGCGTCGAGGCAGCGCGGGTCCCAAAGCCGTGGATGGGCGGGGGTCTTCGCGCCATCCGGGTGCCCTTCTTTTTTGGTGACATTTTTTCTTGGGCAAGCAAGAAAAAAGTCACCTGCCGTGGGTCAGCCACCCACAAGTAAAGTGAATACTCGACAATCGCGCGGCAGCGCGCTCAATACCACTCATTCCTGTTCACCATCACGTATCGTCCGCGATACCGCGCTGAGCGCATCGAGCAAACGATCCACGTGTTCGAAGGTGTGCGCGGCGGAAAAGGTGATGCGCAATCTTGCGCTCCTCGTCGGAACGGTAGGCGGGCGGATCGCCGGAACCCAAATACCGCGCTCGCGCAGCGCGCGGCTGGCGCTGAGCGCGGCTTCGACTTCGCCCAGGATGACGGGCTGGATAGGCGTTTTACTCGCGGTAAGTCGCAAACCGGACTGGGCCGCGCCCGCGCGGAAACGCGCGACCAGCGCCTTAAGGCGCTCACGCCGCCACGAGCCCTCGTGCGCAACGAGCTTTAACGCCGCGCGCGTGGCTTCTGCCACGGCCGGCGGCAGCGCCGTCGTATATATATAGGTATGCGCCTGCTGAATAAGTGTCTCGATCAGCGCCGTCTCGCCCGCCACGAACGCGCCAAAAGTCCCCAACGCCTTACCGAGCGTCCCCATCAGAATCGCGGGCGGCTTGAGTTCTACGCTTTGAGCCTCGAACGATCCTCGACCGCTCGCCCCGAGCACGCCAAAACCATGCGCGTCGTCAGCCAGCAAGCGCGCGCCGTGTTTCGCTGCGAGCGCCGTTAAGGCGGCAAGCGGGGCGGTATCTCCGTCCATACTGAAGACGGCGTCGGTCGTAATCAATTCCGGCCGCCTTGCGTCCGCCATGTACGCGGCAAGCTTCGCCATGTCCACGTGCGGATAGCGTATGACCTCCGTGCGTGCCAACGCTGCCCCATCGATCAACGAGGCATGATTGAGATGATCGGAAAAAATCGTACCATGACGTGAAGCGAGGGCCGACACCACGCCGAGATTCGCCATGTAACCGGTTGAGAACAACAGCGCCCGCTGGGCACCGACAAACTCGGCCAACTCTTCTTCGAGTGCATGATGCGCGCCGGTGTGACCGCTCACCAAATGCGAAGCGCCGGCGCCCACGCCATAACGTGTAGCGCCGTCCTGCAGCGCGCGCACCACGTCGGGATGGTTGGCGAGACCGAGATAGTCGTTGCTGCAAAACGCGAGCAGCCGTTCGCCGCCGATCGCGACCTCGACACCCTGCGCCGTGGTCAGGACTTCGCGACGACGATAGAGGTGTGCCTGACGGCGTTGCTCGAGGTTTTCTTCCAGCGATTTCACGGTCGGGTTAGACTGCTCGCGCACGATGGATCGGCCCGAACCGAGAAGCCGGCCGGACGACTTTCGCAGTTTAAAGGCCCTTGCATCGCAGTCAACCGGAAATTAAAAGAATGGTTAACGGTCGCTGGCATGCTTTACGGTCCTGGCTGTGGCCCGGTCACTGCCTGCTTTGCCGCGCGCGGGCGCCGGCGGACGAGGAGTTATGCGAGGGCTGCCGCGCGCAACTGCCGTGGATTACCGCCGCCTGCCCGCGTTGCGCGGCGCCGCTACCGCAGGGATCCGCGGCCGTGCTTTGCGGAAGTTGTCAGCGAAAGAAGCGTCCGGCGTTCAATCGCGCTTGCGCGGCGCTACATTACACCCCGCCGGTGGATCGGTTGATCATGAATCTCAAATATCACCACCGGCTGGAACTCGCGCGAACGCTCGGACGCCTGCTCGCCGAATCGCTGCGGCAGTTGGCCGACCGGCCGGACGTGATCGTCCCCGTGCCGCTGCATCCGTCGCGGCTGCGCCAACGCGGCTATAACCAATCACTTGAAATCGCGCGCGTTATCGCCAAACGCCTCGACCTGCCCGTCGTCACGCGAGGCGCGAGGCGCGTACGCGCGACGGCGACGCAAACGGCGTTACCGTTGAAGGAACGCGCGCGTAATGTACGCAACGCCTTCGCCGTAAACGGCGATCTTGAAGGAAAGCACGTTGCCATCGTGGACGACGTGATGACCAGTGGACACACGGTGAGCGCGCTCGCAAAAGCACTGCGGCGCGCGGGCGCGAAGGAAATAAGCGTGTGGGTGGTGGCGCGGGCGTGAAACTCGAGAGGAGTGATGGGGAAGGGGTTAGGAGTAAAAATTAAACTGCGATCCGAAACTTCTTAACTCCTCACTCCTCACCCTTCACCTTTTCAGCGACGTCAGGCGCTGCTGCGCGTACTGCATGAGCTTGGCGTCGAGGCCGCCGGTTTGCAGGGTGCGCTGGTAAGCCTCGGCGGCACCGGGGGCGTCTTGCGTCGCCTCGAGCGAGATTCCGAGCCCCAGCCAGGCGCGCGCGTCCTGCGCCCGCAAGGCGATGGTTTCGCGGTAGGTCTTGACGGCGTCGGCATGACGACCGGCGCGTTGATAAAGTGCGGCGAGGAAGGAAAGATAATCGGCGTTGCCCGCAGCCGCGACACGAGAGCCTTCAAGTATTGCGATCGCCTGCGCCTCGGCACCCTGCTCGATGAAGATGCGCGCAAGCAACTGGGAGAAAGGTAGATGGTCGGGCGCGAGCTTGAGCCCCTGCGTAAGCAAATCTTGTGCTTCCCGTAAACGACCGTTCTGCAGCGCCAGCGCGGCGGCAAGTTCACGCGCCTGGTGGTGCTCTGGATAGGAGGCAAGTGCCGCAGCAAGCGTGGCGCGTGCATCTTCCGCCCGACCCTGAGCTATGAGTTGCGCTGCTTCGCGATAACGCGCCTCGGCTTGCTCCTGCGGACTAAGCAGTCGGTCACGCTTTTCCATCACTGCCTTGCCCGACGACGATGACTCCTGATCTGGCGTTTGTTGCTGCTCTGACACCGGCTTTGGCGCGGCAGCAGGCTTGGCCGCGCGCACTGGGCTAACGGCACGCGCGGGCGCGGTCTTCAAAGTGGAATTCGGCGCCGACAAAGGGCTGGCCTAGGCCACCCGAGAAACAGGCTCCGCAGGATTGTCTCGCTTGACAATGGGTACCGGTGACGACTGAACCGCCGCGACAGCGACTACTGTCTTGGATGGCGTTTCTTTATGCGGTTTCGGATCCGGCGTTGAAGTT
>JBGPGJ010000330.1:0-3219 GCA_041483795.1 Sulfurifustaceae bacterium | reverse complement strand
TTAAGCGCCATTTAAAACTGACGGACCGGACGGTTGGTACTCGATCCGTGAGCGCATAGCCCGCAGCCCGCCATGCCGCCAGACCGCCATCGAGCAGCGCCACCTTGTCGTGCCCCAACCAGCGCAGCAGCCACCACAGGCGCGCGGCGACCATGCCACCGCTGTCGTCATAGGCGACCACCTGCGACTCGTTCGACACACCGCGTTGCGCAAACGTTGCCGCGAGCGCCGCCGGATCGGGCAGAGGATGGCGACCGTTCTTGCCCGTCTTCGGTCCCGACAAGTCGCGATCGAGACGGAGAAACTGCGCGTTTGGAATATGCGCCACCCGCCACGCCTGCTCGCCCGCCTCGGGCTTAGCGAGATCATGACGGCAATCGAAGATGCGCCACGACGCATCCTCAACGTGCGCCGCCAGTTCTTCCGCGGAGACAAGCGTTTGAAAGGTCATGCCTTATTGAATCACACGTAGCGGGGAACACACAAAATTCGTAATAGTGTGACGCGCGTATCGCCGGGATGTATCCTGGCGTCGCGGATTACGCGGAGTCTAATCTCAGCTAATTTACCCGTAAGCATGCACCGAAAGCGCCGTCCCGTGACATTCTTCTCTCGCTATTTTTCGATCGTATCGAGGTGGTGGCGCAACGTACGTTTTTGCTGGTACGCGGCGGACAGGGGTCCGTGGATTTTCGCTTCTATCGGGGGTCTGGTTGTCGCAGGATTCGGCGTTCTTTTGGTTGCGCTTGTCACGCATCACGATGACCGTCGGAACCTGACGTGTCTTGCCCTGAACGTGTATTTCGAAGTCCGCGGCGGATCGTAGGCCGGGCAATACGCGGTGGCGGAAGTCACCATGAATCGCGTCGCCGCGGGCCGTTTCGCTAATACCGTGTGCGGCGTGGTGTACCAGAAAAACTGGGATCCGCTGCGCGGGCGCAATGTGGGCGCGTTTTCCTGGATCGAATCCGACACCGGACCCTCACCGAAAAGCGAGGAGTGGCAGCGCGCCTGGAAAGTCACCGAGGAGGTTTACTATCGGCGACACGCGCCGCAGTTGGACGGTGCGTTGTTTTATCACGCGGTTTACACGAAACCCAGCTGGTCGAGAGGCAAGATACCCATCGCCCGCATCGGCCGGCACGTCTTTTACAAATAGCGAGACCTACGTTTTTTATTGCAAACGGATTTCCCGAGATGCCGACAATGGCAACCATGGTGTCTCCGAGTTCTGTAAACTAGGCGAACGCGCAAATCAACGAAGAACCAAAAAAATGGTTAATTCTCAATCGGAGCAAAACACTCTCGCTGCCAAGCGAACACCGGTCCTCTTTATCGGGCATGGCTCGCCAATGAATGCCATCGAGGACAATCCATTTACTCGGAAACTTTCGGAACTCGGAAGAACAATCCCTCAACCCAAGGCGATTCTTTGTGTCTCCGCGCACTGGCTGACGGCGGGAACCTGGGTCACCCACATGGCTGCCCCCAGGACGATTCACGACTTTTACGGATTTCCCCAGGAGCTTTTCCAAGTTCGATATCCTGCACCCGGAAGCCCCGAAACCGCTGAACTCGTTCAGTCCATCGTGGCTCATCCGAAAATCATCCTGGATGACGAGACCTGGGGCTTCGATCACGGTACCTGGTCCATCCTCAGGCACATGTACCCGCAAGCCAGGATTCCCGTTCTTCAACTGGGCATAAACCTGTCAAAACCGCCGCTGTTCCATTATGAACTCGGAAAGAGTCTGCGAGCCCTGAGAGATCGCGCTGTCCTGATCGTGGGAAGTGGGAACATCGTTCACAACCTGCGGAAAATCCGATGGGAAGAGAACGCAGAACCCTTCGATTGGGCCATCGAGTTTGACGAATGGGTGAAAGAGCGGCTCTTGCGCAGAGAGATCAACCCGCTTCTCGATGACATTACCAAGACGACGGCGGGCAAGCTCAGCGTCCCCTCGCCGGACCATTACTATCCGCTTCTGTACGCATTGGGCGCCGGCGATGAAAGCGATTCTCTTCGCTTCGAATTCGAAGGAATTCAGAACGGGTCAATTTCAATGCGCTGTTTGAGTTTTGGGTTTACCTGATCCTCGGCATCTACTTGTGCAGCGTTTGTCTGTCATGGTCACCGCCAACCTTGAATACCGCTCACCGCGAAGGTTCGGCTTCAGTCATTCCACACGATAACTCGTTGCAGGACCCGGTTTCGCGATGGGTTTGCGCCATCGGAGCATCAGGTACACAAAGAGCGGGCCGAGCGACGCCAGCAGGTGCTTCATCGAGTGTCCGCTAAACGTGTTTGAGGTTAACGCAAACAACTCTGGGTCGTAGAACTCCGCCATCTTGGCAAGCGAGTAAGCACCGACGCCGTAGAGCAGGTATCTGCGGTGAGTGTACTTAGCCGGAAACAAGATAAGAACGAGGGGGACGGTCAGCAGCGGCGTAACTTGAACCCACAGATAAAGGCGAAGGTCATCCGTATAATGCCACCAAGCCACACTGGCCAAGCCCACCACGAGCGCCGGTAGCAGCAGGTAGCGGCCGAGCGATTCGTTGACGTGTTCGCTCAAAAGGGCGACGAAGAGCCCCATGAACGCTACGGTGATCGGTAGCCGGTCCCCGATGAGCGTCGCGTTTTCTGGGGCCAGGTGATAGTAGCCCGAGCCGAAACAGACCAGGATCACGCCCACAAAAAACGCCGCCCACGGTGTGGACGCCCGTTGCTTGCGCGGTTCGAGGCACAAGGCGAGACCCATTATGCCGATGACAAGAAACGGAATATTGGATGCAACGTCGGCAAAGTTCGGTATCCCGAGAATAACGCGCTTATCCGCGAAGTCGTGATAGACCGCGGGCTGAGATATGGGCTCGAGCGACATCAGACCGATGAGTGCAAGCAGCGCGATTAGAACGAGCACGCCCTCACGCCAGTGCCGACTCAGCGCAGCTATCTTCATGGATTGTATTGTCTCGGATTGCGCGACGCTTACACACCCTACAAACAATTCTTGGAAGACCGGAGGTAAGACAGAGCTACCCGTTTGCGCAGTCGGCCGCTACGGCAACGGAAAACCCGCCCGCTCCAGGTCCGCCTTCAATGCCATGCAGTGCTCTTCACCGAGCGGCAGGTGCGGCGGGCGTACGTTCAGCCACGACGACCGCCCGGCGCGCTCCGCCGTTAACCGTTTGAGTGCGGGAATCGCCGGGTGCTTC